>CALMDI010000557.1 GCA_937864975.1 uncultured Chloroflexota bacterium
GCCTTGCCGCCGATCACGCCTTCAGGGTTCCCACCCATAGGCGCTGCGCTATAATGCAGGCGGTTCTGGGTGAACGGGGCATGGCGTATGCGACTTCCCGGTTGGGTATTTCTCCTTGGCGTGGTGACGCTGGTCGGCATGACGGCGCTCTGCTCGGTGATTGCCTTCACCGGCACGCAGCGGCTGGTGATCGACCTCGGCAGCCGGGGTGTGCAGGTGGAATCGCCTATCGAACTGGCGCGCACGCTGCTGAACAACCGCGACGTTCTTTCCGGCGGCAACGCGCGGAACAGCTTTGAGAACTTTGTCGCCGCCCAGCCGACCGCGACCGTCACGCCGCGCCCGCCGGCGACCGCAAGCCCAGCGCCGGGCGTCACCGCGCCGCCCGCCACAGCCGCGCCCACCGCGACCGTAGACCCGATCGCGGCAATCCCTGAGTGGGATGATCCGCGCCGCTTTACGCTGCTTCTGCTCGGTATCGACCAGCGTACGGGGATAACCGACGAAGAAGAGTTCTTCCGCACCGACACAATTATGGTTGTGAGCGTCGACCCGGTACGCAAAACGGCAGGCATCCTGTCCATCCCGCGCGATCTGTGGGTGTCGATTCCCGGCTTCACCGAGCAGCGCATTAACACCGCGAACGCGCTGGGCGATTCAAATGCCTATCCCGGTGGCGGCGGTCCGGCGCTCGCGGCGGATACCATCGAAGCCAATCTCGGCATCGAGATCGACAAATACCTGCTCATCAATTTCGACGTGTTTACGTCGGTGGTCAACCTGGTCGCGCCGGAGGGCGTCGAGGTCTGCGTCCGCGAAGCCATTGACGATCCGTTTTACCCGGACGCGGGCTACGGCTTTATCGAAGTCCATTTCGAGCCGGGCTGTCAGGCGCTCGACGCGGAACGCCTGCTTCAGTACGCCCGCACGCGCAAGACCGAGGGCGGCGATTTCGACCGCGCGCGGCGGCAGCAGGAAGTGATTCGCGCCCTGCAGGGCGAAGTCCTGAGCGCGGGCGGGATCGCCAATTTCGCCTCGCAAATCCCCGCGCTGTGGGAAGAACTTTCGGACAGCTTCCGCACCAATTTGACGCTCTCGGAAGCGCTCAGCCTCGGCACGCTGGCGCAGGATATTGGCACCGACAACATGCAGTTCGGAGTCATCGACAACATGCACGTCCAGTTCGGCACGACCAGCACCGGCGATCAGGTGCTGATTCCGAACTATGCCGCCATCCGTGAATTGATTCAGCAGACGTTCAGCCCGCCCGAAGACCTGCCGCTCGCGGAGCTACGCCAGCGTTCCGAGCAGGAAGGCGCGCGGATTGTCGTGTACAACAATACCGACGTCCCCGGTCTTGCGCGGCAGACGCAGGAATGGCTGATCAGCCAGGGCATCACCATCGAAGAGGTCGGCAACATCCCGGAGCCGACGAATCTGGATACGACCGTTCGCATCTACACCAACAAAACGTGGACGGCACGCTATCTCGCGGAACTGCTCGGCTTGCCACAGGATCGGGTGACACGCAGCAACGACGGCTTGACCAGCGCCGACGTCATGGTGGTCATCGGACCGGATATTCAACCTCTGCTCGGCGGCGAGGCAGGAGAGTAACTTTCGGTGTGAATGAAAATTTGGAAGTTCAAGCCTGTACGCCGATACCGGTGAATCCAGCCGGATTTAATTCGCTTGCGATAATCCCTTATGGACTTACGATTGACCATATTCATTCGGCAATGGTCGACTTCCTCGACTTTCTCGGTTTTATCAATTTACAGCTCAACAGTCGTCAACTTCCTCGCTTCGGAAC
>CALMDI010000558.1 GCA_937864975.1 uncultured Chloroflexota bacterium
AGCGCGCCCAGAATGAGCAGCGTAAACCCCGCGAGAATAATGAAAATCTGAACGGTGCCGATACCGCGCGCGGGCGTAAGCCCGGTCACACCTGGATACAAGCCCATAAAGGTGAGGACAATGCCGAGCAGTCCCAGCGCGATCCCGATTTGCGCGTAGCGTGTCATGCCCGTGCCTAGGCTTGCGGAAGCGCCTGGCGCAGTTTCCGCAGCATGTTGCCACCCAGGATCGCCGCGGTATCCTCCTCCGAGTAGCCGCGCGCGCGCAGCGCCGCCCCGAAGTTCCAGAGGTCGCCGACCGTATCCAGCCCGTCGGGGATGCTTTCCGCACCAAAGCCGCCGTCGAAATCGCTGCCAATGCCCACGTGCGCCGCGCTGCCCGTCAACTGGCAGACGTAGTCGATGGCGTCGAGGGCAACCGACATCGGCACGTCGCTTTTGGGATCGCCTTTTGCCCAGGTGTCGCTCAGGAAACGGTTGAACAGGACGATGCCCATCACGCCGTCTCGTTCCGCCAGCCGACGGATCATCTCATCGGAGAGATGCCGGTCGGTGCCGCGAAACCGGCGCGGGTTGCTGTGACTGGCGATGACGACGCCTTCATAGCGGTCAATCGCTTCGAGATACGCTTGCTCCGCCATGTGCGACAGATCGAGAATGGCATTGAAATTCGCCATCACGTCCAGCAGTTCCCTGCCGAGCGCGGTGAGCGGACCCGGCTGCCCGGTGCCGCCGCAGTAGCGCGAGGCTTGCCACGCGGGACCGACAAGACGCACGCCGCGCGCGTACCATTCTTCAAACTGCCGCGGTTCCAGAATCGGATCGGCATTCTCCATCAGCAGCGTCATCCCCTGCCGATGCTGGTGCATTTCCGTTCCCTCTGCCCACGTCGCCAGCACCGCGTTAAGGTCGCCAACGCTGCGGATCAAACGGACGCGCTCGCTCTCGTCGAACAGCCGCTGATAATAATCGTACTGGTCAACCGCAAGCCGGTAGGCTTCGCGCGGCGTCGTGTAGGTGAGATGATCCCACGGCTGCGGAGTCGCGGAACGCGGCGCGGTGAAAATCGTCGCAAAAACGACGGCGACGCGCCCCAGGAGCGCATCGGGCAGTCCGACAGTCGCAAGCCCCGCGCGAGCAGGCTCGTCCGACGCTTCGAGGCGGCGCTTTTCCCACGCAGGCAACCGATAATCGCGCGCGTGCGCGAGCGCGTTGTAAGCAATATCCTCATGGGCATCGACAACAATCATGGCTAACCTCGACGGAAGGCAGGCGTCCGGGATGCGACGCCGTTGGTTCATTGTACGCGCGCCCCTGAAAAATTCCCAACGAGGCAATCATTGCCTCCTTGCCCGCGACTCATACGCGCTTCATAAATCCGTCGTATGATGCCATAGTGGTGACTTATCCCCTATTCGCCCGTCATTTTTAATTCAAGGAATGATTTTATGAGACGACCCGGCATTTTCGTTGGAGCGCTGGTTGGGCTTCTGCTCACCGCGCCGCTCATCGTGGTCTCGGCGCTGGCGAACCAGCTTGCGGGACTGCCGTTCATCCCCTATGACGTCTTTCCCTTCATCCGCGACCTCACGCCCGGTCCTATTCTGACCTTCACAATTGATACGATGGTCGGCACGATCCGCGCGCTCAACCTGGGGCGCGTGGACGAGGCGGCGAAGGTTGCCGAACAAGCCATGTCCATCCTGATGCTGATCGGTATTGGCATCGTCGCCGGGGCGCTCTTCTTCGCCGTGATGCGCCGTTCGGGAATCCGGCGCGCGGTCGGCGGCGGCTTTCTGCTCGGATTGCTGGTGGGCATTCCCATCGCGCTCATCAGCCGGAATGTGGGCTTAAGCTCGCGCACCGACAATGCCATGCTCAACATGGTCTCGATCATCGTCCTGTTCGTCGTCTGGGGGCTGCTGCATGGCTGGGTTTATGACCGTCTGACCGTTCTCCCCGACACCACCCCCACGCCCATCAACGCCGCTTCAATGCGGAAGGAGAGCTTGTAATGGAAAACCGTGTAGAACGGCTCAACCGCCGTCAGTTTCTGGTGCGTCTCGGCGCGACGTCGGCGGCGATTACGGTGGTTGGCGCCGGAGTGAGCGCGCTGCTCAACACCACCGGCAAAGACGCGCCTTCCGTAGCGCTTCTCCCGAACGCGACCGAAGAAGCGCGCGACGCCGCCGACAGGTCGTTTCCGAATTCGGGCGATTCGGTCGAGCCGGCGGCGGGCACGCGCCCGGAATTTACGCCGGTCGCCGACCACTACCGCATCGACATCGCGGCGATTCCGCCCGCCATCAACGGCGAAACGTGGCGGCTGCCGATTACCGGGCTGGTCGATAACCCGATTGAGCTGACGCTGGACGATATTCGCAACAATTTCGATCCTGTTTACCAGTACATTACGATGTCATGTATTTCGAATCCGGTCGGGGGCGACCTGATCAGCACGCAGTTGTGGACGGGCGCCAGCTTCCGCGACGTGCTGGCGCAGGCGCAGCCCAAGTCTGAAGCCACACATGTCAAGATCACGTCGGCGGACGGCTTTGACGAAACCGTCGCGCTCGACATCATCAACAACGATCCCGAAGTCACGCTGAACTACGATTGGGATGGTCAGCCCCTGCCGGTGCGCAACGGATTCCCACTCCGCACGCACATCCCCAACCGCTTCGGCATGAAGCAGCCCAAGTGGATCACCGGCATGGAGCTTGTGGCGGGCGATCAGGACGGCTTCTGGGTGCGCCGAGGCTGGTCAAAAGACGCGCTCATCCGCGCGACCTCGGTGATCGACACGGTCGCGATGGACATGATGGTGATTGAAGACGGCGTCGAGCGGCGCATCGTTCCGGTGGGCGGCATCGCCTTCGCCGGACCGCGCGGCGTCAGCCGGGTGGAGGTGCAGGTGGACGACGGCGAGTGGCAGGAAGCCGAACTGCGCGCGCCGTTGAACAACAACCTCGATGCGTATAAAACGTGGCGCATCTGGCGTTTTAACTGGGAATACCAGGCAGGCGCGCACACCTTCACCGTTCGCATGTACGAAGAGGATGGCACGCCGCAAATCGAGGATGTGAACGGCGTTCGACCGGACGGCGCGACCGGCTATCACTCGCACCGCTCGACGCTGTAAGCAGCCCGCTCCCTATGGAGCAGGCAGCACCTAACCCGGATCACAGAACTTGTGGCGATAAGTCGACCTATCGCCGCATTTTTAGAGTCCTTCAGCGCGTGGGTTACGGTTCCGGCGTCTCGGTCGCGGCGCTTTCAAACTGCACCAGCAGCTCGTCCATCGCCGTCGCGGTCAGCGCGACAAAGGGGCGCATGAGCGTCGGGATGGCGTCCAGCGTCGCCGGAAACGCGGCGGCTTGCTCGGTGCTTCGTGGCAACATGGTCGAGAGGAATGCCATCGTCGGCGCGATCATTGCGTCGCGAGTCGCCGCCGCCTGGGTATCCACCGCCTCATATTCCTCTTCCGGGAAGCCGATAATCCCCTGAATGAGCGAGGCGGTCACGATGCCACCAATCGTCAGCGCCAGCAGCGCCAGCGCCAGCCCCGCGCGCCGGTTTGCCGCGCGGACGGCAGGCGTGCGCGCGCGCATCGGCAGGCGCGCGTCGGGCGACAGCGCCGCGTCCAGCCGCGCCTGAAGCGCTTCGACGTCGTTTCCGCCGCTCCAGTCCACTGCCGCTAAATGGTCGATCAGGTCAGGCAGCGCGACCGGTCGCGCCAGCACCGGAATCAGGTGCTGTCCTCGATCCAGCGCCGCCTCGGTCGCGCGCTGCACCGCCGGGTCGCCTATCGCGTCAGGCGACAGCAGGACAATCGTAACGTGCTCGCGTCCTGTCTGGATGGCATCCGAGAGGGGGTAGCCGCGCGCCGTCAATTCCGTTCGGATGGTCGTCGCGGGCGCTTCGTCCGCAGCCGTGTAAATCAATGTAATCATTGCCTGTTCCTTCTTGCCAGCGCTCAGCCAACCGGCTCCCACGCTCGCACGCGGTTCACGATATCCCAGCGCGCCGACGCGCTCAGACCCGTTTCGCAAGGAGGAAGCTCGCGCCACCCCTCGCTGACGGCGCGATACACATCCTCGTCCCGCAGGCGCGGCAATCCCTGGACAAACTGGTCAAAGGACGCCTGCCCCGCTCGCCACGCCGGACAGGTTGCCTCGATCAGTACCGCGCCCCGCGCCAGCGAGTCCGCGTCCGGTAAAACGGTGTTTACAACTGCGGGCGGCGGGCTGATCTGCGTTTCAAGCTGTGCCTGCGACGCCTGAATCCCGATCATCGCCGCGACCACGATTCCGACCGTCGCCAGCAGCGCGCCAAGCGCCACCGTGACGGTTGCCGGGCGCAGGTCGAGACGGTGGTAGAAACGCCGGGCGCGTGGGTACGCCGCGAAGCCCAGCGCCACCAGCACGCCCGCCAGCGCGAGCACGTTAACGATACCGGGACTTGCCGCCTGCGCCAGCGCGGGATCGGCTTGGATCGTCCAGGCATACGCAAGCTGCGTGTCACCCACGCGCACCTGCATCCACCAGTCGCCCGCGCGGCGCATCTCGTCGCCGGTAGCGATGTACAGTCCGTCGCCCGCGTCTTCGGCGGTCAACCACTCGCCGCGCCAGTCGCGCATCGGGTCGGTCACGCGCACCCGCACGACCTGCCCCGCCGCGCCTGTAGCGCCGCGGGTCAGAACCACGTCGTAGCTGTTGATTCCCGGCTCGCCCGGTGTGACCGACACGGCTGCCGTCCAATCGCCCACGGTTTGCGCGGCGCTTGGCGGCGGGATGGTCTCGTCCAGAAAGGCTGGCTGTGGAAGCGGAGTCGCGCTCAGCACGGCGGTCAGCGCCAGCACCACGACCACCAGCAGCGCTTCCAGCCTCAGCGTGGGCACGAAGTCGCGCAGGCGCGCCACCGGCGCCGACCAGCGGGTAAACCGTTCAGGACGCAGCGCCGCGAAATGCAGCCCGCCTACTCCCAGCAAGATCGCGACGAACGCAAGTTTGGCGACCAGCGCGCCGCCATAGGTCGTCGCCAGTTGTTCGGGCGCGCGAATCCACATCGCCGCGCTGTAAACACCTGTCGTAACGACAACCAGCAGCGCCACGACTGCCAGCGGCGAAAACCGCCGCAAAACCGCCAGCAGCGCCTGCCGCCGCGCTTCCCCCGTATATGCCGCCAGCGCCACCGGCGCGACCAGCGCCAGCGCCGCCACGCCCCCTGCCCACGCGCCGACCCCCAGCGTGTGCGTCCAATTCACAAGCATGGCTGCCCACGGCAGCATCAGCGCTCCGGCGGCGTGGCTGGACACGCTCACCGTGCCCAGCAGCAGCGCCGCGATCCACGCGCTCGCCGCCCAGGTCGGGCGCATAATTTCCGGCTGTTGATCGCGCAGACGCCAACTGGCGGCAAACAGCAGCGCCAGCAGCGCCAGCAGCAGCATTCGCCCTGTCCACACGTCGCCAAAGCGCGTGCCCGCGCGAACGACACCCCACAGCCCCTGCGCGATCACCCGCCCCAGGTCGGCGTTGAAAAACACCATCGCCTGCTGGAGCAGCGCCAGCACGTTCCCGGCGAACGCGGCGACCAGCGCCACGACCACCAGGGCGCTTAAACGGCGCATCACGCGCGGCGGCAGCCCGCCCGCCGCGTACACGGGGTTTCCCCAGGCAGGCAGAAGAACGCCGCTGTAGAGCGCGAACACGCCGAACAACAAAACCGACGACGCCAGCACCAGCGCGCGCCACACAATTTCGAGGCTGACGGGCAAATCGCTTGCCGCGACGCCCGCCACATTTGCCATTGCCGCGCCGACGAAAAAGACGCGGCTCTGGAAAATGACGTGCCCGTCGCTGGCGAACGCCACGCGCAGCTCGACGACATACGCGCCGTCCGGCAGATTGGGAGGCAGGCGCGCCGCCATCACCGTCGGGTTCGTCGGGTCAACGCTGCCCGTCGCAATCACCGTCCCGGCGGCATCGCGCACGGTCACTCCGCTGTACTCGGCTTCCAGCCCTTCGCTGAACCAGTACTGCACGCGCACGGGCGCGCGTTCCAGCGTGGCGCGCTCGTCAGGAATCGAGCGCAGAAGATAGCCATGCGCCTGTGCCGGACTCGGCGCGCACAGCATCCACCCGACCAGCACGAGCAGCAGCGCGCGGACGGTGAAGAGACGCGCCGCAGAGCGCGCCCATGGGCGGCTTGGAATTAACCGGTGCAGCGTCGTTTACTCCAGCGGAAAATGCGCGTCGTCCGCCGCGGATTCGGTCGGCGTCGCCGGCGTGGCTTCGGGAGGCTGAACCGGGGTCGAACGGCTGCGGATCCAGCTTATGCCCATCATGACGAGGAAGATCACCGCCACGCCGACGAAGATGAGTTCGTCGAATGCGCCGAGCGCGCCGTGTGCCAGCAGGCTGACCATAACGCTCCTTTGATGACTTGCTGCTTGAATTGTACCTCATAATCCGGGCTTCGTGAAGAAATGCACGAAGTTGCAAAATAAAAAGACGCACCGTTAGCGATGCGCCTTTTGCCCCTGCTGCGACTCGAACGCAGAACCTTCCACTTAGGACGCGGCTGCTCTGTCCAATTGAGCTACAGAGGCATATCTACCCTGCATTATAACAGGCTCGCCCCTCGCGTCAACCGCACGCAGACAATCTGAAAAGGAAACGCCGGTCTATGAGCACCGGCGCTGTGGGAACCACGTAAACTGACCGACGAACAGAACTATGCGACGGGCGCTTCGGATGCGGCTGGAATGGTGAGCGGCGTGTAGAGCTGCTGCCGCACGTACGTCAGCGCTTCGTCCATCGTATCGAAGACGGGTACCTCAATGCCGCCGAAC
Organism: uncultured Chloroflexota bacterium; assembly: GCA_937864975.1. Taxonomy (GTDB): domain Bacteria; phylum Chloroflexota; class Anaerolineae; order Aggregatilineales; family Phototrophicaceae; genus ZC4RG36. The sequence continues at coordinate 6,853 of CALMDI010000558.1, forward strand.
TCTTTACGGCGCATCGCATCGAACAGGAAGCGGATCCGGTTATGACCGGCAACCATCACAGGCTTGACGCGCGGATCAATCGTGGAACCCGGCGCACGTTTCGAGGACTCGACCAGAGCATTCGCCATGTCGCGGATGCTCGCCTGGGCATTCAAAAAATCGACAATCCGATAAACATAACCATCGACATCGCTCGCCAACGCAACTGTTTCGGAAAAAATGCTGCGAATGCTTTCGACATCCATCCGATCACGAACTTCCGCGACGATGATCGGCTCGCCGGGCAAACGGGTAACACGCACCGGCATTCGATTCTTCCTTCTACTCACTGCACTCCATTATAACCCCCGTCGGCTCGTAATGATTGAAATACTTCCATTTCTTTAGCGATTATTTAGTTCGTCGTCTCTCATAATTTCGAGTGTAATTACACGCTGACAGGTTAAGGCAAATGTTGTGACATTACTCTTTCTATAGTTAAGATTCTGAGGTGGATCATTCGCGTAAAACAGTGCGCTAGTACGCGCCCTGGCGGAACAGCACGCGGGGAATGGTCAGCATCAAAATCTGAGCGTCCATTTTGATCGACCAGTTCTCGATGTAGTAAATGTCGAGCAGGCACATCTCGTCAAAGGGAACGTCGCTGCGCCCGCTGATCTGCCACAGCCCGGTCATCCCCGGCATGATCGACAGGCGCTGCATATGCCACGGCTCGTAGAGCGCGACTTCGTCTGGTGTGGGCGGGCGCGGTCCAACCAAGCTCATTTGCCCGCGCAAAACGTTCAGCAGATTCGGCAGTTCGTCGAGGCTGAGGGCGCGAATAATGCGCCCGACGCGCGTGATACGCGGATCATTTTTGATCTTCGGATGGCGCGGGTCTTCGCCTGACTGGCGCACAAGCTCGGCGCGAAAATCGTCGGCGTTGCGAATCATCGAGCGGAATTTGTAGATATCGAACTCGCGCCCGTTCTCGCCCACGCGCCGCTGCGTATAGAAAATCGGTCCGGGTCCTTCGAGGCGAATCGCCAGCGAAACGACGCCAAACAGCACCAGCAGCACCGGCGACGCCAGCACCATCAGCCCAACGTCGACCGCGCGCTTGACGAGGCGGTTAATGCCGGGAAACGGCGCGTAGCCGTTGACGTGCAGCAGCGGAATCCCATCCAGGTTTTCGACCTGCACCTGACGCAGGTTCAACTGGAACACGTCCGGCACGACCTGAACGTCGACGCCGGCATCCTGACAAATCTCGACGAGCTTGAGAATCCCGTCGTGATACGCCCACGGCAGCGTGATAATCACCGTATCGACCGCCTGCTCGCGCAGCACCGCTTTCAGCCGGTCGATTCTGCCGAGGGCTTTGATCCGTCCAAGATCGACGCTGCTGTTCCCCGGCTCCTCGAACAGGTAGCCCACCGGGTAGTAGCCCCACTCCTTGCGCGCCAGCATCGTCCGCAGCACTGCCCTGCCCACATCGCCCGCGCCCACCACGAGGACGCGATTGACGCCGATGCCGCGCGTGCGTAAATGCGCGTAAATCACCCGCCGCACCATGCGCGCCAGCGACAGCAGAATAATCGTGATCGCCGCGACGTAGATAATCATCAGACGGCTGAACACGAGCGGCTGCGTCACGAAGCTGATCGCCATCAGCAGCACGGTGGAGCTGGTCACGCCGTTCACGATGATCGACACTTCTTCGAGCCACGAGCGCCCGCGAATATTCTTGTACAGGCGGCTGCCCTGATAGCTCAGGAAGAGCAGCGCGGTGTAGATCACCAGATAGGGCGCGTAAGGCTCGAACGGCGAGAAGAACGGCTCGTTGACCGAGCGCAAAATCTGCAACTCGTAGCGGATAATGTACGCGAACATGAACGCGACCACCGCCAGCACCACGTCGATCAGCGGCAGCAGCCACTTCGGCTCGTCGATGTCCGATTTTGGAGGAATTGGGTCTCGCATAGAGTCTAATTATTCAGCGCGCGGCGATAACACGCAACCGTCTCCGCTGCCGTATGCTGCCAGGTAAACATCGCCGCGCGCGCCATACCGCGTATTCGCGCCGAGGCGCGCCAGTCGGCGTCACGGGCGGCGCGCCCAAGCGCCTCGCGCCACGCCCCCACGTCATGCGGCGGAATGCACATGCCCGCCTCGCCCACGACTTCGGGGAGCGAGGAGGCATCCGACACGACGACCGGCGTTCCGCACGCCATCGCTTCCAGAACGGGCAACCCAAAGCCCTCATAAACGGATGGGAACACAAAGGCTTCCGCGCTATTGTACCAGAGCGGCAACTCTTCTGAAGGGATAAATCCGATAAAGTGGACGAGATCGCCCAGACCAAGCCGTTCAACCGCCGCGAAAATCGGCTCGTAATCCCAGCCCTTCCCGCCGCCGACCATCAGCGGCAGCCGGTCTGACGCCGGGAGTCCCGCGTAGGCTTCCAGCAGCGTCGGCAGGTTTTTGCGTGGTTCCAGCGTGCCGATAAACAGCCAGAAGCGCTCCGGCAGCCCGCGAGACTGGCGAAACGCGCGTACCGCCTCGGCGGGCAGCGGACGAAACAGCGCCGGGTCATGCCCGCACGGCGCGACGTCGATCTTTGACGCGGGGATGCCATAGGTTCGCGCCACGTCCCGCGCCGTACTCTCCGAGATGGCGATCACCCGGCGCGCGCGGCGGCAGGTGACGCCAGTGAACAGCCGCAGGTACAGACGACGCGCGGCGGGCAGGCGTTCGGGATAGTACAGAAAGCTGAGGTCGTAGACGGTGACGACGGCAGGCACCGTCAGCGCCAGCGGCGCGACAAACGCCAGCGCGTGATACAGGTCGAAGTCGCGCAGTTGCCACGGCTGGACGAGCTGCTCCCAGACAATCCGCTGTAGGGGCGATTCGGTGTCGAGGCTCGCCTGCCGCATCGTGATTCGGTCATAGCGGCGGGGGTTGTCTTTGCCGACGAGCGCGGTCAGATGCCAGTTCTCCGGCAGCGCGCCCGGCAAATGCCGCAGCAGATGATCGATGTACCCGTGAATGCCCGCCGTCCGGTAGCCTGTCTGACCGGAGAGCAGGTGCGCGTTGAGTCCGACATGCATACAGCGCATTATAGTCGCGGACGCAGACGAGGGGCAGTCGCAAGTCGGATCAATCCGCGGGAGGTCAGTACGCCGTTTTACTAAGCATCACGTCGCTATCCCCGCAGCGAGACCCGAATAAAATGCAGGGGAGAGTACGTGCTCATTCAGGAGGCATGGTGACTTCGTATCAGCCGATCACCCGCGATAACGCTGCTCAGTTGGTCGAAATTGCGCGGGCGCGCTGCGGCTTCATTACGGAAGTCGTCTGGTCGGCGGACGGGCGCGCGCTGGCGGTGGCGCACGGCGGCGGCGTCATGCTGTGGCGCGACGGATTTGGCGGCGCGCCGACGCTCACCTTTCAGCCGCATGACGGACCCGTCAAGAGCCTGGCGTTCAGTTCCGATGACGTGATTCTGGCGACGGCGGGCGCGGACGCGACGGTGCGGCTCTGCACCGCTGCCGATGGACGGCTGATGACGACCCTGCGTGATCACCGCGACTCGGTCGACGCCATCGCCTTCAGCGCCAACGGCGCGCTTCTCGCAACGGGCAGCGCCGATATGACCGTGCGCGTGCTTGATATGACCGAAACCGCGCGGCGTCAGGTCTTGCGCGGTCACGAAGACGAGATTACGGATATCGCCTTTGTTGGAAGCGCGCTGGCGTCGTCCAGCCGCGATACGACCGTGCGCTTATGGACGAGCGGCGGCGATCATACCGTTCTGCGTGGGCACACTGACTGGGTGCGCGCCCTCGCGTGCAGCGCGGACGGTCGCTCGCTGGCATCGTCCAGCCGGGATGGAACGGCACGTCTGTGGAATGTGGCGACGGCACAGGAACGCCTGAGCCTGCCCCACGACGGCGATTCTCGCGCGGTCGCGTTTAGTCGAGATGGTTCCCTTTTGGCAACGGATGATCTCGGCGTGATGCGTCTGTGGGACGCGACGACGGGCGAGCTTCTGACGGGGATCGAGGCGCACGCCAAGCCGATCCTGTCGCTGGCGTTTCATCCAAACGGAACCTGGCTGGCATCGGGAAGTGGGGACAATACGGTGCGGTTGTGGGGCGTACCCGGCTGAGTACGCCCCAATCCATACGTCAGTCCTTGATCAGTTCGCTGCGCGGGACGTTCAGACGCACGCCCTCGCCCGATACGCTTGCGATCTGAGTGGGCAGCACGTAGCGGTCGGAAGCAAACAAGCCGTCGCCTTCGACGCGAATGTAGCCTTCGTGCAGCAGGCGCCGTTGGAGAACGTCGGGCACTTCGTCGTCCGCAAAGGCTCGCGCGACCACATCCACAATCGTCTCGCCGCGCATCCGCGGGTCGGTCACGGTTGCCGAACCCTGTCCGCGCTCGCTTGCCGTCGGATTGGTTTCGCCGAGATAGACAAACTCGACCTCGCCGATATGATCTCCATTGACGTCGTACACGTCCATGTCCTCGCGGACGAGGGTGAGTGGGTTCCGATCCGGAGCGGTAAGATTTTGACCGAGGTCCATGGGATTCTGCGTCATTGTGAAGTCCTTTCAATCGTTATTACACGGATAGTATATATCAATTGTAATTACATTTCAACATTTTTGAGCGCGATTTAAGAGACCTCTAACGCAAAACGGTGTCCCCTCTCGTGGAATGAGACGGGACACCGCGAAACGACAAGGCAAAACAACAGGTAAATCGGGGCGAGCTTCTTCTAGCTCGGCTGCACGTTGATCGCGAGCGCCGATTCCGTCGCCTCGGCGTTCAGCCCGCGCGTCAGCGCGACCGGTTCATAGCCTTCCGCGTCTACTTGCAGGTGCAGTTCGGACAGCGTCTCTGCCAGATCGGCGTCGGCGAGAATGCGGTACGCGCCCTGCTGGTTCGTCAGAACGTAGCCTTCGAGCGCCGCGTCTCCTTGCGCGTCCGCAGCACGGAAGGATACCCGCGCGTTCGCCAGCGGCAGACATGTCGCGGCATCACGTACGACGCCCGTATACGACATACCCTCGCCCAGAGACGGCTGCGGCTCAAGGCTGGTGGTCAGTTGGGTCGCGCCGCCGACGGTCGCCGGGCAAGGCTCGGCGGCGACGGAAGCGTTGCAATCCTGCGTGATCCAGTCGCGGTTGTCGATCAGTTGAAACGCCGCTTCACGCTCGCGCATGGGACGCGACTCGTCCATCGTCTCTTCGTTCGCCCGCAGGTTCACCATGTACCCGCCGACGTGCCCGTTCGGCTCCCAGATGACGAAGCTGTAATCGCCTGCCTGCGGAAACTCGACCGTATAGACCGTTTCCGCGTAGATGCGATAGCCGTACATATCGCCCCGGATGGCGCGCGATTGTTCGGATGTCTCCGGCGCAAACACCGCGACGCCCGACCCTTCCGGTACCTCGAACGGCAGTTCCTGCTCCGGCATCGGCAAGCCGGGACCGACGACGGCGACCGACGGATAGACCGGCGCGAAATAGTCGCCGCAGACCGGCACGGTGACATAGAGCGGCGCCTGCCGTCCGTCCATCGTCAGGGTCTGCGCGATCACGTCGATATCGCCATAGGTATT
>CALMDI010000559.1 GCA_937864975.1 uncultured Chloroflexota bacterium
TTCACGCAAAATCGGTGTCGCGTCCAGCGTCCGGCTGACGCGCGGCAGATACACCGTTTCCATCGCCATCAGCAGCGCGCCCAGCGCCGCCGCGACGAGCGGGTGCGGCGCGAGATAGCCGACCGCGAACACCAGCATCAAGCCGATGACCGATGCGACGCCCGTGAGCGATGCCGAAGTCGTGATCGTTGGCAGGAAACCGATGGCGATCACAACCACCACCAGCGCCGCCTGAGCGCGAAAGCCGTAGCTGGCGATGGGTCCATCCACCGGGAACCACGCAAACGCCATCGCATAAGTCGTGACCGCGATCAGCGCGCCCTGCACGGCTAGCCAAGCCCAATGCTGCCGAATCCGGCTTGCTTTCGATTGGAGCGGCTCGGTGGCGAATGGCTCGGATGCCTGCCGCAGCTTGCGCTCGGCTTGCGCCGCGTAGAACGCGAGTACGAGCAGCCCCGCGAGAATGGGCAGAACGTTTGGCGGCAGTGACGGCGCTTGCAGGTTGACGACGTGACCCATAACGGTCGCCAGCAGCGCGACCCCGCCCGCGATCCACCCGAACTGGTAACCGACGGCGACCGCCGGAATGACCAGCACGCCGTCGACCAGCGCGCCGAGGGAACGGTAAAGCGCGTCGATAATGTTCACCGGCAGGGCGGAAATCAGCGCGCGCCCGAAGAAAATACCGAGGGCAGCCACCACGCCAGCCAGCGCGCCGAGCAAACCCGCTGCCCACCACGTCCGCGCCCGCGAGCCGAGATAATCCGCCGGGATGAACAGAAGGTGGGCGAGCACCAAGCCCGCGCCAAGCGCGATCGGAATAAACCACAGCGTAAAATTCTGGCTCAGGCTTTTCCAGGCGTCGACAAGATCCGCGCGCGTCCGGCTGCCCGCGACAAACTCGCCCATCGGCAGGCGCATTCCGTCGTGGAACACGGCAATCCCGCGATTCACGAGCAGCGCCGTCCAGAAGCCGAGGGCGGCAACGAGCAGGGTTGGGACGAGCCAGACCGGGGGCGATTCCATCGTAACGTTTACGCCTACTTTAAATTGTGCTTTTCGAGCAATGCATCAATCAGCGCCGGGATCGCCTGCGCCGTGTGATCGGCGGCGATGCCAAAGGCACGGTAATCACCCGTCGCGCGCTGGCGAATTTCCGCCGCGGGCAGCATCTTGCCCCGGTCGGTCAGCATCGCGCACTGCCCGGAGCCGAGGACGGCAACCGCCATGCTCAGCGCGCCCCCCTGTCCGGTCGAGCACGAGCCGATGTAGTAATCGGCTTTTCCCTGTTTTACCGCCTGCGCGCCCTGAATGTCCGACATCGTTTGCACGTCCACCCGCCCGCCTCCCGCCTTCTGAATGGCTTGCGCGATGGGACCTTTGGCGATGCCAGTTGCCACGACGGTCAGCCTGTCTTTCGTTGTCATCCGTTTGCCTCTTGCTTCAAACGAGCGAGATGAAGAGTTAGATAGCCAATTTCGCCTTCAGGCACCGTCTTGCCCAGCGCCGTTGTGAGCGAAGCCGCCAGTTTTTCCGCATATGCCCATTCGCCGCTCAGCGCTCGCGCTTCGGCAAGCACGACGGCTGGCGGCGTGTCGAGCGCAACGCCGTCGATGAGCCGCTGGACGGCGATGGCGACGTGGGTAACGAACATGCCGCCGTTGTCCTCGTTCAGCGCCAGCCTGAAATCGCGCTCGACCGCCTGCGCGACCTGCCTCGTCAGCGCAATCGCCTGATCGCCAGCCTGATCGCTCTCGCGCAGCAGATCGAAACGTTCATCAAAGGCAGTCGCGCCAGTCATCGCTTGACTTCCTCGGTCAATACTGCGGCAGGCGGTCGCCGCGCATGACCTCTGCCTGAATCCGGCAAAGATCGTCGGCGTCCAGGCTTTCGGCGAGCAGGGTTTTCAGGTGCATGGCGTCGTCGCGCGTTACGACGCAGGCTTCGGTGCTGGAAGCGTGTGCCTCGACGCTGTTCGGACGAGACACGCCGTAAAGACCGCTGTGACGCTTCAGTTCGTCACTGTTCCAGACGGTGGCATCGATCAGCCCCTTCTGGAGCGCGGCGGGAAGCTGCATATAACTGATTTCGACCAGCGTCACGTTGTGCCCCTCGCAGACCTGCCGGGTCAGGTGGGCTTGATCGGGCGACTGGGGGTCGATGCCGACCCGCATCCCGTCGGTCATCTGCTGATGCCCCGGCTCGCGGAACACCATGACGTGCTCGCTGACATAGCTTGCGGGACCCAGGTTAAGAATGGTCGAGATTGGCTGTTCGTCCGCGGCTTCACAGGCGGCAAGCGCGGAGACGACGACAAAATCGAAACGTCCTTCGGCAAGCGCCTGAAGCCGCATGCTGGCGCCGCGCATAAAGACGATATTGAGGCGGAGACCCGCGCGTTGGATAGATTCCGTTAGCGCGGTCGCGAGTCCTTCATAGCGCGCGGAGTAGGGCAG
>CALMDI010000560.1 GCA_937864975.1 uncultured Chloroflexota bacterium
GAGGCCGATGGAAGGTCGGGGCCCGGGACGGCTTCCGGCCAGCGTTCCCGAACGTTCCGACGATCTCGGATGCACACCTCCTTACCAATCCAGACGCCCGTCCCGAGGCGCGGTGACACCATGAGGGCAAGAAGGCATGCCCTGTCGCGCGGGGTCACCAAGAAGGTCGTCTATCACAACGTCGGCGACAAGGAGACGCTGGTCACTGAGTGCTACCGGCGATCCTTCCGCATCTACGAGGAGATTGGCAACCTCGTCCCACGAATCGAACCCCTGAATGTAGTCGCCAAAATGCAAAACACAGTGGGTCATCGTGCGTCTGCCTCTGTCGTCACGAGCAAATCTTCGCGGAACTGCATCGCGTAAAGTTTTGCGTACAAGCCGTCGCGCGCCATGAGTTCGTCGTGCGTCCCAAGCTCGATCAGCCTGCCGCGGTCAAGGACGGCAATACGGTGAGCGACGCGCACGGTACTCAGGCGATGGGCGATGATGACGGTCGTGCGCCCCTGCATCAGCCGGGACAGCGCTTCCTGAACCAAATGCTCGCTCTCGCTGTCGAGGCTGGACGTGGCTTCGTCCAGCAGCAGAATGCGCGGGTCTTTCAGCAGGGCGCGGGCGATGGCGACGCGCTGGCGCTGCCCACCGCTCAGGCGAACGCCGCGCTCGCCGACGATGGTTTCGTAGCCGCGCGGCAGCGCCTGAATGAAGTCGTGGGCGTTTGCCGCCTGCGCCGCCGCGACGACGTCGGCTTCTGTCGCGTCGAGGCGTCCATAGCGAATGTTCTCCATAATTGTGCCGCCGAAGAGCAGGGTTTCCTGCGGCACAATGCCGATATGATCGCGCAGGCTGTCCTGCTGCACCTGGCGCACGTCGATACCATCAACGCACACGCGCCCGTCGGTTGGATCGTAGAAGCGCGGAATCAGGTTCACGAGCGTTGTCTTGCCCGCGCCGCTCGGTCCCACCAGCGCCAGAATTTCGCCGGGCGCGATGTCGATGCTGACATCGCGCAAAACTCGATCACTCTCTTCGTACTGGAAGCTCACGCGATCTAAGGTGATCTGTCCCTGCACCCCGGTCAGCGGCGGCGCGTCGGGCGCGTCCTGAACGTTTTGCGCCTGATCGAGCAATTCAAAGACCCGCTTGATCGCGCCGAGCGCCTCTTGCAGGATGCTGTAAAGATTTACCAGCGAGCCGATGCTGGTGGCAACGGTGAGTCCATAGACGAGGAAGGCGATCAACGCGCCGCCCGTGAGCCGCCCGTCGAGCACTTCGCGCCCGCCGTACCAGAGGATCAGCGCGAGCGAGCCAAAGCCGAGGAACGCGATGAGCGGTGCGAAGGCGGTCCGAATTCGCAGCATACGCAGGGCAGCGCGGTAGGCGCGCGTGACCGCGTCGCCGTAGCGTTCGTCCTCGTAAGGCTCGCGGACAAAGCTTTTGACAACGCGAATGTTCTGAAACACTTCGTCCACGATGACCGTCGCCCCGGCAAGCTCGTCCTGTACCTGCGTGCTCGTGCGCCGCATGAGAATGCCAAAGACCGCGCCGATGGCGACCACGAGGGGCACGAGCGCCAGAATGAACAGCGTCAGCCGCCAGTTGAGCGCCAGCATGACGCCCACCGAGCCGGTCAGAATGAGGATTTGTTGCAGGAAAACGCCGACATTATTCGTCAACGCCTGACGCATCATCGTCACGTCGCTGGAGAGGCGCGAGACCAGCTCGCCCACGCGGCGGCGCTCGTAGAATGCCAGCGACAGGCGCAGCAAATGACGGTAAAGCTGCAACCGCAGATCGAGCGTGATGCGCTCGCCGATCAGATTCAGGTTGTAGCTTTCAACCCGTGAGGTGAGCGCGCGCAGCCCGAAAACCACCAGCAAGCCGAGCGTGATCTGGTCGAGCAGCCGAACGTCGCGGTTGACGAGCACCGAGTCGACGACGCTTTGAATAATCGCGGGGAAGACGAGGCTGAGCAAGGAACTCAATATCAGGGCGATGATCGCGATACCCATCCGGGCGCGGTACGGCTTCAGATAGGCGAACAGCCGACGCCAGTTAACCGGCGTGTCGGGCGTAGCGCCGACGGCTTCGGGATGCGCGCGGACGGCTCTGGGGCGTCGAAACATGATGCGGACTTTCCTTAACCACTCAAACTCTCGCGGATTATAAGCGGGATTGGGTGAGATTGGGTGGACGAGAGGTGGAAAATGCTCGGTTCTTAAGCCTATGCGGGGCGTGATTTCGTCTATACTATAGTTACGAAACCTTTCAGTTTATTACAGGGCATGAGGATGACAGACGAAACGCAATTCCCGTTGGATTGGTCGCACGCGGCACTGATCGGCGTCTTGATGCTGGTGGCGCTGGGACACGTATTGGTCACGGGAGAACTCTGGTTCGTGGGCGCGGTCGCGTTTGCGGTCGTCTTTTTCGGCGTGCTGCGGAAGCGCGCTGCCGAAAGCGCAACAGCGACGCTGACGGCACAGGCGTCCGTCGCGCGGCAGCACGACTAGAGAGAAGCGCTTTGGAGTACCAAAATCGCACGAAGGGTGCGATTTTTGATTCAGTCGGACATTTGAACGGGCGTGTCGGTCACTTGCTGCCACGGCGCGTCCGCGGGAAGGGTGACCGTGTGACCGGAGGGGAACAGGATGCTCGTGCCTTCGCTCGTACGGCGGGTGCGAACGCCGTGTTGAGTCACGGTCACAGGTTCCGCCCAGGCAAAGCGCCCGCCCGTCCACACTTTATGCGACGAAATAACGCGAACGCCGATCACGCGCAGGAGCAGATGCAGGGGCACGATGCCGCTCAGATGCCCTTTTTCACCAACGCCGAGCGGCTCGTCGCTGTGATAAAACTCGCTGAACGCCTTTTGAGAACGTAAGACCGCGACCTGTGCTTTCAGCAGTCGCTTGAGTAATTCGGCGGCTGCTTCCTCGTGTTTGGTCTCGACAAGACCTTCCCCCAGAAGCGTCAGCCAGTATGTCCAGACGCCGCCCGCGCCTTTGGTTCCACCCGCATCGTAGTTTGCGTCTTCAGCCGAGCAAATGGGGATTCCATTCGCGCGCCAGAAGTGCGCCGGGTCGCTCAACAGGGCGACGAGGGAGTCGACGTGCTCAGATGGCAGGGCGACCGACCACAGGGGAAGCAGCGTGTTCACGTCGAGGCGGGTCGTGTCGAGCGTGGCGACGCGAACGCGATAGACACGAATCAGGTCCTGAAACGCGACCCGATCGATCTGCGAGAACACGCGGCGCGAGGTATAGACGCCGCGCGTGTGCGTCCAGACAAAGTCAGCACCCGACGCCGTTTCGACCACCGGCTCCCCATTGGCGTCCAAACCTTCAAG
>CALMDI010000561.1 GCA_937864975.1 uncultured Chloroflexota bacterium
ACGAGCGTCCCAGCGCCTGCGTCACCTTGCCAATGTCCGAGACGACCCGCCCCCGGCGGCTGAGCAGTTCCAGAATCTGCGAATTGATCACATCCACTTCGGCGCGCAGCTCGCGCAAGCGATCTTCAGACATAATGACTTCCTTTTCCGGGAGGGCGCCCGAATATAAACGACTATTTCTAAGGTCTCATTATACGGGCTTCGCCGCTCGACGGTACAGATGCAACCCGGCAGCGCAAAGTTTCGTAAAGGAAAACAGTGCCTGTGTTCAACGTGTACTGACCCTTTAAAATATATTGTGACCCTCTATAATATATTGTATTTCCCGTCAAGGGCTGGTCTGAAATAAAAGACAGTGGAATGATCGTTTCGACACAGATGGCTCTTGACGGTTGACTGACACAGGCATATAGTTGGTACACAAACAGTTTGCTTTCCAACAATTGGAACTCCAATGACCGCCGACGAACTCCATAAGCTGTCCCGCGAAATCCGCATCCTGCTGGCGGTCATCACGAAAATCGCCACGACGTCGTTTGAGCAGCAACTGGCGCAGTGCGACTTCGGAGTAAGCTCGCTTCAATACGGCTTGCTGCGAACGCTCCATTTTCACCCGTATACGCTCAGCGAGCTAAGCCGTAAGTTTGTGCTCGATCCATCGACACTGGTTCCCGTCGTCGACGCGCTGGAACGCAAGGGGCTGATCGAGCGTGGCAAAGACCCGAATGATCGCCGCCGCTCGCCGCTGACGCTGACGGAAACTGGTCTCAAATTACTCTCGCGACATCTTCCTCTGGACGAAAACGACGCCCTCGCGCGTGCGCTCTCCGCGATGGGCAATGAGCGCACGGAGCTTTTGCTAAGTTTACTGCGCGATGTCATGCGCCAGATGCCGGAGGGCGAAACCATTCTCAGCGAAATTGTCGAAGCGCGCCTGCGTCATGCCGACCTCGTTGAGCAATCGCGCTCGTCATCCGCGGAAGATTCGGTCATCTAAGTAGCGATAGAAACGAGGAAATCGACTTGCAAGCTCAAGCAGCATCTCAGTTCAAGGCTCGCCCCAAACCAGCGGGCGGAGGCGGGCTTGGTCGCGCGCTCCGCTACATTGGTCAGCACCGGCGCGCGGCAGTGCTGGCGTATGGCGCGCTCGTGGTCGCCACGCTCGCGCAGCTTGCCGTACCGCAGCTTGTCCAGAACATGATCGAAGCCGTGACCAATGGCACGATTGCCAACGGAATTCTTTCCATGCCGGACATTCTCCGCGGCGCGGCAGCCCGGCAGATGGGGCAGACGGTCGATCAACTCCAGATCACCGCGTCAACCGCCGAAACGCTGCTTATCAACGCCACGCTGTTCATCATCGCCTTCGCCGTCATGCGCGCGGTCTTCGCGTTCGTGCAGTCGTTTATGGCGGAAACGCTGTCGCAGGGCATCGCGTTCGATCTACGCAACGAAATTTTCAGCAAGGTTCAGCGGCTTTCCTTCAGCTATCACGACCGCAACCAGACCGGACAGTTGATGATCCGCGCTACCGACGACGTCGAAAAGCTGCGCCTGTTCATCGCGCAGGGCTTGATTATGGCGGCGCAGGCGTTCCTGCTGCTCATCGCCACGCTCATCATTCTGTTCCTCACGAACTGGCGGCTGACGCTGGTGGTGCTTCCCATTTTGCCCATCGCGCTCGTGATGTTCATGATTTTCGGCAAGATGGCGCAGCCGCTGTTTATTGCCGTGCAAATGCGCCTGTCCGCGCTCAACACCATTCTTCAGGAAAATCTCGCGGGGATTAAGGTTGTCAAGGCGTTCGCGCGTGAAGCGCACGAGCGCAAGCGCTATGACGCCGCCACGGACGACCTGATGGCGATCAGCCTCAAAGTCGGGAAGACGTTCTCGATTCTGTTTCCCGTGATCTTTCTGGTGGCGCAGTTGGGGCAGGCGGTCTTGCTGTATTTCGCGGGGCAGCAAATCCTCACCGGCGAACTTGACCTGGGCGGTTATCAGAAGTTCAGTCTCTACGTGCTGTACATTTTCTTCCCGCTGGGTCAGCTTGGCTTCATCATCTCGCTGATGGCGCAGGCGGGCGCGTCGGCGTCGCGTATTTTTGAAATTCTGGACGCAAAAAGCGATGTGACCAGCAAGCCTGACGCGGCGGAGCTTCCCGCGGTACAGGGGCACGTCGAGTTCCGCGACGTGAGTTTCCGCTACTTTGGCTCCGGCGATCCGGTTTTGCAGGACGTGAGCTTCGACGCGCAGCCCGGTCAGACCGTGGCGCTGCTCGGCGCAACCGGCTCCGGCAAGACGACCATCATCAATCTAATCCCGCGCTTCTATGACGTCAGCGACGGCGCGGTCTTGATCGACGGGACGGACGTGCGCGACATCACACTCGACAGCCTGCGCTCGCAGATCGGAATCGTTCTTCAGGAAACCAACCTGTTCAATGGCACCATTCGCGACAACATCGCCTTCGGACGCCCGGAAGCGACGATTGCTGAAGTCACCGACGCGGCGAAAGCGGCGGCGGCGCACGACTTTATCACGTCGTTTCCCGACGGCTACGACACCGCCGTGGGCGAGCGCGGCGCGACGCTGTCCGGCGGGCAAAAGCAGCGTATTGCGATTGCGCGCGCGCTCCTTATGAACCCGCGCATCCTGATTCTGGACGACTCGACCAGCAGCGTTGACCTGGTGACGGAGTACCAGATTCAGAAGGCGCTCGATCTGCTCATGAAAGGGCGCACGAGCTTCGTCATCGCGCAGCGCATTACGACCGTGGTCAACGCCGATCAGATTCTTGTCATGGACAAGGGAAAAATTGTCGCACGCGGCACGCACGAGGAATTGATGGAGCAAAGCGCCATCTACGCCGAGATTTATCATTCGCAGCTTGTGGGCGATGTCGAAATTGAAGCGGAAGCGCGGGCAGCGCAGGGGGCAGAGTAACGACGATGTTTGGAATGGATGGCGGTCGCCGCCTCTTAGAGCAAGATGTCAGCAAGCCGAGAAATCTCGGCTACACCATCTCCCGTTTTGCGCGGTATTTCCGGCGTTACTGGGTGGTCGCGGTGTTTGCCCTCGTCCTGATCGTTGCGAATACGTGGACGCAGGTTGTCGCGCCCGAATACATTGGTCAGGCGGTGGACTGTTATCTGTTCCCGCAGCCCACGAGTGTTTGCTGGTTCGACACGGTTGCCGCAGACGCTTCGGTGGGCGACAAGGTCGCGGGTGTCGGGCGTATCGCGCTCACGCTGATCGCGCTGTTTGTCGGCGGCGCGATTCTCGGCGGGCTGTCGTTTTACGCGATGCGCTGGGCGGGCGAGAAGGTGCTCCGCCAGATGCGCCGCGATTTGTTCGGTAAGATGCAGAGTTTGCCGGTTGGTTATTACGCCGAGCACGAAGTCGGCAACCTGATGAGCCGCGTGACCAGCGACACCGACACCATTCAGCAGGCATTTGGTTTCGCGCTCTTGAATGTGATTGGCGGCGTGCTGTTGATCGTGTGGACGGTCATCAAGATGCTGGAGATGAACGCCCCTTACGCGCTCGTGACGCTCGCCATCGTGCCCGTCATGGCGATTGTGACGGTGTACTTCTCGTCGCAGGCGCGTAAAGCCTTCCGCCGCAGCCGCCGGGAGATGGGCAGCGTCAACGCCGACCTT
>CALMDI010000562.1 GCA_937864975.1 uncultured Chloroflexota bacterium
AAGCGCGCGCGGTTTCGCGCACGTCGGCTTCCAGACGGGCGTCGTCATCGGGCGGTCGGTTGATCGGCGGCTCAGTCATCGCCCGATTCCCTCCACAGCACCGGGAAATCCGCCGCGACCACGCCGCGCAGGCGGCTTAACGCGCGATGCAGCCGCGATTTCACCGTTCCCGGCGCGACATTCAGCACGTCGGCGGTTTCCTCGACCGACATTTCCAGAAAGAAGCGCAGGTAAATCACCTCCTGATCCGCCGTGTCCAGCCGCGCGACCGCTTCGCGAAGCGCCTGGGCTTCCCAGCGCCGGATCTCGTCAGGCTCGGTTCGGCGGATAATTTCGTCCACGCTTCGCCCCGCGCGCCGCGCCATCGCCAGATAGCGCTTCATCGAGCGCCAGCGGTTTCGCGCGAGATTTCGCGTGATGGTGAGCAGCCAGGGGCGCAGCGGGCGCGAGGCGTCAAATCGGTCGAGCGAGCGAAAGGCGTGTAAAAACGTTTCCTGCGCGACGTCGTCGGCGTCGCCCGCGTCGCCGAGCAAGAGATAGGCGAGGCGAAACACCGCCTCCTGATGCTGCTCGACGAGCAGCGTGATTGCCGCGTCGTCCCCGGTGCGGGCGCGGCGGATTAACTCGGCTTCGGTCACGAGCGACTTTTCAGAACGTTCCTTATCCATACACCGCCGCGCCTGAAGCGGTTCCCACTTCCGTCTAATCCAATTCTGGCATTTCCACAGGACGCCGCAGCCAGAAACCGAGCGCATAGATACCGATTCCTGCTGCCGCCGTGAGCTGCGACAGCAGCCACAGGAGCAGCAGCGGCAGCAGCAGGCGTTGAACGTCGGCGGCAGGAACGCTCAGCACGCGCTCCATGTAGACCTGCCCGATGCCCGCGCCCGCCAGCGCCAGCCCACCGCCGATCACCCCGAAGGCGACCAGCCAGAACGGCATGTAGCCGGTGATGCGCCCGTTGACCCCGTGCAATTCTGCGGCGACCTGATTGATCGTCCCCAGAATGATCGCAATGGGCGCGAACAGGATCAACGTCACCTGCGCCGTATCCAGCCATGTGCCCGCCGTCCAGCGACGCAGCGCGGGAACCGCCTGCACGCCGCCAGCCACCCCCACGCCGAGGAAGAGGAGCAGCATCGCCAGCGCGTACCAGTGTGCTGCCAGCGTCGCGTTGTCGCCGCGCTCCGCCAGCGCGTGGTAGGTGTGCGCCAGCGCGATGAGCAGCAGGATTGGCACGATCACCACGCTGGCATTGCCGAGAGAACGCAGCCAATCGGCGCTTACCTGTGGGTAAAGCGTGCTGAGCGTGACCAGCATTCCCGCTAGCGCTAACATTCCGGCAAGCGCGACAAAGCTTTCCCGCGCCCAGCTTTCGGAAACCTGGCTGAAACGCCGGATCAACTCGTAACCGAGCGCGAGCGACGCCAGCGCGTAGGCAATGGTTATGGTCAAACCGGACGCCAGCGCGCGAAGCATATCCCTGGCAGCATCGTCCGAAAATGGCAGCAGACCCACGGACATCGACGCCGCTGCGAGCGCCATTCCTATTTGCCATACGCGCGCGGTGTGCCAAGCCGTCGGAGCGCGTCCGATGCTAACGGCGATGATCAGGATTAGCAGCGCGCGCAGCACAGTCACAACCACCTGCAATACCGGCACGCCGCTGACTGCCGCTACGAGCGAGACCGCGAGCGCCACAGCCCAGCCCCGCGCTGCCCATCCGAACCATAACGCGGTCGTCCGCGCGATGAAAAAATAGATGCCGCCGCCGAGCAAGCCGCTCTCAATCGCCAGCCGCATGACCGTCCAGCGGATCGCATCCAGATGCTCAAACGATAATTCGAGGGTGGCAGCGGGCAGAACCGCCGCCGCGCCGAGCAGCGTGAGCGCGGCATGGAGCATCAACAGAATGACCGCACAGCCGAACAGGGCGAAGGCTGTCTTATGAACTGGCATCATCGTCTTGTCGCCTGAGCAGGTCGCGCCGTCACACGCCGTCCAGACGCAGCGCGAGCACGATCACGCCGCATGAATAAGCGCCCGCCCCGACCAGAAGGAGCAGCGCCGCGTAAAATGCCAGCCGCCAGAGCCAGCCCGCAAGCAGTGGCTGTCGCTTCAATGCAAAGTTCCGTCCGAACGAAAAAGGGCACGAACGCGATGCGTCGTGCCCCTATCCTACTGCGTAAAGCGGCGGGTTAGTACAGGTTCTTAAAGACGCAGCGCTGCTCGTTCTCCGCCCAGTCCCAGCCGGGCAGGCAGCCGTCATTGGTGCCAAGCGCCCAGTTGCGGCAATGCTCGTCGCAGCCTTCCGGCGGTGGCGCGGCGGGCGCCGCAGCCGGCGGCGCGGATTCGAGTCCGCACTCCGTCCAGCGCAGCTCCACCAGCTTCTCGTAATTGTCAAAGGCGTTCAGTTGGAATTCGTCCGAGGTCAGGCGGTACAGGGCAACCGGCGCGCCGCCGTACCACAGCCGCTCCGACACGCCGAGGGTTGCGTACTGCCCGGTTTGCGCCACCTGCGCGATGCCCGTGTTGATCGCCGCTTCGGGAACGAACAGTAATTCCTGCGCGTTCTGGTCGAGCACGAGGATACCGCCGCCGTTGGCATAGGTGTCGGATGCCTGGCGACTGGCATTCACGCAGTAAACGTTTGCGCCGCCGATATACACGCCGGCATTAATGCGTCCATCCTGCGCCACAGCCGCCGTCGAAACCTGACCCACGAGGAGGATTGCCAGAACAAAAATTCCGGCTGTATAACGGTTGATGCGAGAAACCATTCTCTGTGTCTCCTTGAAACCGATCCAGTGGCACGACATCAGCGGGCAATTGTAACCCGTTACGAAATATTGACAATGGGCAACTTACGCGCCTGACTGCCGAAATCATCGTAGCATAGGTTTCCCGTCGGCGTAAATATGGACGTTTGACGCTCGCTCGCGCTACGGCTATACTCGCCCTATGGACGACGGCAGACACGAAAGACACACGACATGAGCGATTCGACTTCCCCGATTGACCCGGAGCTGCTGGAGATTCTGCGCTGTCCGGTCGCGGTGCATGATAAGAGCAAAGGGGATGACCCCGGCAGGCTGCGGCTGGTCAAAAACTCGTGGCTCGTCAGCGACGACTCCGGCTATAAATACCCGATTCGCAACGGAATTCCTGTGATGCTGGTGGAAGAAGGCGCGAAGTGGAAAGAAACGCCCGACGACCAACTCCCAGTTCCACCCCCCTGAATGTTAAGCGCATCGCGTAGGGCGAGCCAAACCCGTTCGCCCCATTTATTCCGAATCTGACGTAGCAGCACTCTCCGTTTCAATCAGCCGATAACCCCTTCGATTACCACCCGATCAAGATGCCGCGCGGCGCCGAAATTGCCCGTATTTTTAGGCTAAGCTATACTCCCATACTGTAAGGATTTCGTTTGTAGGCAGGCATTTCTAAAGAGACCACTCGATGACCGACTTCACTCCTCACGAGGCAGCAGCGCACGAGGCGCACGCGCTCCCCGTCATGGTGCCGGGGAAGCTCATCGGGCGCGACGTGGTGCTGGCGACCGTCTACGCGAGCCTGAAGGAAAACAGAGCGGTAGCCGTTCACGGCTTGGCGGGGATCGGCAAAAGCGCGCTCGCGGCGACGCTTGCCAGCGCCTACACCGATCTGCCGGGGGGAGTCCTGTGGATCAACGTCCACAATCCGTCGCTTGCCGACCTGCTCGTTCACGTTGGACGCGCCTATCGGGTGAACGAAATCACCAACAGCGAGAACCCGCTTGGCATGGTAGGCGCGGTCGCCAGCACCCTGTTGTTTTATAAGCCGCTGCTGGTAATCGACGGACCCGTGGATGCGGCAGTCGCGCGGGATTTCATCGCCCGCTGCGCCGACGCCGTGCCCGCGTTGATCCTGTCGGAAGACGCGCTGGAAGGTCCGTGGACGTCGCTGGCGCTCTCGAAACTCGACGCCGATGCCGCGGCACAGATGTTCAAGCATCTTGCGGGGATGGACGGTCCCGAAGGCGAGGACAACGACACCGAAATCGAGCGGCTTGTCCGTTTTGTGGACGGGATGCCGTTCGGGATCGCCGTCTCCGCCGGGCACATTCGCTCTAACCGGCAAGCCCCGGGCGAGTTCGTCGCATCGCTGCCCGAACAGCCGGGCGTCAGCGGACAGCTACTGGTGCTGACGGTCGCCTTCAAGGGACTGAACAGCGCGCTTCAGGGCTTGATGCTCATGCTCGGCGCGACAAATCACGGTCAGGCATCGGCGGAACTGCTGAGCATGATCAGCAGCGCGCCGCTGGAGAGCATTCAGCAGGCGCTGAACATGCTTGCCCAGCGGCATCTGGTCGAGCGTTTTGAGCGCTACCAGCGTCCCTATTACCGGATGCACCCGATCACGTATGCGTTCATGCAGCCGCTGCTGCGCGGCTCCGGCAAACTGGACAGCTTGCGCGAAAAAGTGCGCGACGCCGTGGTGACATATGCTCAGACCTATTCCTCGGCGACTCCGCCCGCTTACGATCATCTGGCGATGGAGATCGACTCGATGGTTGCCATCGCCCAGTGGGCAGCCGAACACAACGATCTGGAAACGCCAAACGAGCTGGCAGTCGCGCTGGTGCAGGCGGGCGACTTTGTCAACCAGCGCGGCTACGTGTCTGAATTGCTCAACCTACGCCGCCTCGCGACCAGCTCGACCAGCGCCTTTCCCGCTTACGAGCCGTCCGCGCCGCTTCCCTATGACGCTATGGACGACGAAACGGAAGCGGGCGAGGAAACCGGCGCCGCCGAGGTGGTGGAAGGCGCGTTTGAAGAGGTCATCGAAGACGAGGCGTTAGAGGTTGAGGACGAAGGCGACCTCGACGCCGAGGTGGACGACGCTCCTGACCCGGACGAAGAACCGTATCCGCCGCTGCCTTACCATATTCTGGGCGAGGACGAAGACGATGAGGAGGATTTTGACCGCCCGCTACCCATTGACGAGCTTGACGAAGACGAGCCTGCCTCCGAGCCTTTAATCGATTTAGAACCGGAACTGAGCGAGCCGTTGGGCGCGCAGGAACCTGCCGAGGTCATCCGGCTGCGCCAATCGCTGGCACAGGCGCGGCAGCAGGGCAACCAGCATCGCCAGTCGGAAATTCTGAGCCAGATGGCGAGCGTACAGGTGCAGGCGGCGATGGAGAATGAAGCCATCTCGAGCTATTCCGAAGCGCTGGCGCTGTACGAGGAATTGAGCGACACGCGCGGCATTTTGAATACACTGGAAACGCTGGCGGCGCTGACGCAAAAAACCGAGAACCTGCAAGCCGCCGTGCTCCACGCCACGCGCGGCATCCAGCTTGCCGAGCAGATGAACGACCGGGCGCGGCTCACGCGGCTGCTGGCGATTCTGGGCGACGCGCGGCAGCAGCTAGGGGAAAGCGAGCAGGCGGTCGGGGCATACGCGCTGGCGCTCGAAACCGCGCGCGCGCTTGGCGACCGCGATCACGAAGGGCTGCTGTTATTCCGGCTCGGCTACGCGCAAATGGACGAGAGCCAGCCCGACACTGCCATCCAGACCTGGGAGCAAGCGCTGACGCTGTTCAAGGAACTCAACCGGCGCGATCTCGAAGGGCGCGTCCTCGGCGGTCTTGGCACCGCGTACGGAGAGCTTGGACGCTGGACGGAAGCCATCGCGTTTTACACGTCGGCGCTGTTCATCGCCCGTGAAGTGGGCGACAAGGAGGACGAAGCGCTGCAACTGAGCAATCTTGGCTACGCGGCGGTACAGGCGCAGCAGCTCGGGCAGGCGGTCCTGCGCTACCGTCAGGCGCTTCACCTCGCCTACGTCACCGACAGCCGCGACAACATTATCAGCGCGATTGTCGATCTGATCGAGCTGCTGGTCGAAAGCCCGCGCCACCTCAAGATTGCCGAGATGCTGATTGACGAAGCCATCCGTGTGGACCCCAACGACCGCAATCTCAAGCGCTGGAAAGAGCGGATCGACGATGAAATCGAGGCGGCGGTCGCCAGCGGGATGCAGTGGCAGCCCGTGAGCGGCACGGTGCAGGATTACGCCGCTAACGCCTACGCGCTGCTGACGTAGTAACGCCCGTTTTCAAGCTTGAGGAGAATCGCGCCACGACTGCGCTGCCGTCGGCAGAAGCGGTTCGGATACAGGATGCCAGCAGCGCCCTTTTACAGCCCCGTGCGCCAGCGCCCGTGATCGACCGGCAGGAACACGCCTGTTTCAAACAGCGACCGTAGAAAGTCGACGGCGACGCCCGGATTGCCTGCGGCGCGGGTCGATATATGCTCGGCAAACGATTCGTGCATCCCCTCAATCGGTTTGAGGACGGCGGCGATAAGCTGTCGGATCGCCTCTTTATTCAGGCGTCCGAGCGACATTTCCGTGTAACAAGCGCAGGTTGCCAGGAACTCCGGGCGCAGCTGGCGGAACTCGGGGCGCGCGGTCGCCACGACCAGTCCGCCTTTGTTCACCAGCGCCACCGCCAGATAGTCGAGCAAATCGAGCGACGCGGCATCCAGCCAATGAAGATTATCGACCGCCAGGAGAAGCGCCCGCCCGCCTGCAAGACCGCGCAGCCACAACGCGACGGTTTCCAGGGGCGGCAGATCGATGGCGGGTTGATCGGCAAAGGGGTAGCCTGCCAGACGACCGATGACGACCGAGGCGGCGTCGGCAGAGCGCGCGGGGTAGGTCTGCCGCACCGACCGAAGAATACGTTCCTCGGCAGCCGAGATGGGCATCGTGTCGGTCATCTCACATACGGCTGCCACAAGGCTGCGGACGAGGCTGTACGCGGGCGCGGAATGGTCGCCGCGCGCTCTCACGGCAAGCACGCGGAATGCCCGGTCGCTTGCCTGCGCGAGCGCTTCCTGGAGCATCCGGCTTTTCCCGACGCCCGCCTCGCCAACCAGCGTAATAACGTGCAGGGATTGCTCGTTCAGCGCGTCATTCCACAGGCGCATGAGATAATTCAGCTCCAGCCTGCGCCCGACGAAAGGCAGCTCGATGCCGGAGAGTTGATCGGGGGTGAAGCGCGATTCATCCTCAAAATCGGTGGAGAAATCGGCGTCTGCCGCCGCGACGAGGGGCATTTCCGCGGTTTCGTCGCGCGACACCGCCTCGACGGGCTGGGAGTCCAACAGGGTCAGCTTTCCCGCCAGCGCCTGCATGATCTCGCTGTAGGCGTCGTCGCTGAACAGCCCCCGATGGTCGGTGACTTCACCGAGCGCCAGTTTTAAGCGGTCAGCGCGCGTGTCGATGGGGTGAAGCATGACGCCCTACCGGGGCAGCCAGAAGCCGAAGCGGCTGCCCACGCCTTCGACGCTCTCTGCCCAGACTTCGCCACGATGCCGATCCATGACCGATTTCACGAGACTTAAGCCCATACCCTTGCCCTCAACCGGCTGATCGCCGAGCTTTTTCGAGCGGAACCCCCACTCAAAGATATGCGGCAAATCGTCCGCGTGGACGCCAATGCCCGTGTCCTCGACGGTGAAGCGCACGCGCCAGTCGTCGTAATCGCTGATAAGCCGAATTTCGCCGCCTTCGGGCGTATATTTCACGGCGTTGGCGACGAGATTTTCCATCGCCTCCCGGATTAACATAGGGTCTACCCGCAGATTCGTCAGCCCATCGAGGCGAACGTCCATTTTGACGCGCTGATTTTTGGCGTTTGCCAGCAGATGCAGATTGTCCGCGACTTTGCCGACCAGATCGGCAAAATTTGTCGACACGTGAAGCTCGGCGGGGGACGTGCGAATTTCTTCCACCCGCAGCAGGTCGTCCAGCAAGCCGCTCATACGCCGCGTGCTGCGCGTCACGATGTCGATGTAATCGTGCAGGTGCGACTCTTCCGGCGTGTCCAT
>CALMDI010000563.1 GCA_937864975.1 uncultured Chloroflexota bacterium
TCAGGCTCATGGATCGCGTGCGTCCCTGGCTCTCTATCGGCAGATACAATGACGTTATCAATTCGGCATATCTGCGGTTAAACGGAATCGGCGCGGTTGTGCAGCTCACCGAGAGCGCCGCCGAAATCCCCAACTTCCTATCCTTTCATCTCCCGGTGGTCGAAGGCGAGCCTGTTTCGGGTGAAACGTTACAGCGTGGCATCGCCTTTCTACGCGATCAGAAAACGCGCGGGAGTCACGCGATGGTCGCCTGCCGGTCGGGCATCAGCCGCTCGTCGATTTTCGCCATCGCCGCCCTGAAGGAAGAGGAAGCGCGGGATTTACTGAGCGCCGCCTACGAGGTCATCCTCAAGCATCCCGTGGCGATGCCCCACCCCGTCATGTGGCAGTCCTTGTGCGACTACTACGAAGAGCCGGTGCCGCTGCCGCGCCTGCTCCTGCGGATTACCGAAGCGCGTCGTCAGAACAGCCACGCCTAACAAAAAAGACGGAGCCACGCGGCTTCGTCTTTTCGATTTAAAACATTGACGGCTCCTGGTAGAGTCCAGGAGCCGTCTGATGCGGTCTTAGGGAGCGCACCCGCAACATTGCGGACGCTCACACAACGAAGGTGAACGTCAGTTCGGGGACACCCCCATATGACTGCGACTAGACACGATCACCTCCTTTTCAACTCGTTGTACGTTGTGCGAAGTATAGCACAGCTTTGATTCGGGTGTAAATACCGACTCAGAAAAGTTGACCTTCGATTTCCCGCCGTTGTGCCGACGCCTCGCTTGCGCTAGAGTCGGTAGCAGATCCACGTCACCCATCGGGAGCCTGAATGCCGCAGGAAGAAGTCGTTCGCAACGCCGCCGTCGTCGTGATCATACTGGCAATCGTCGGTCTCATTATCTCGGAAGTGCGCGCGAACTGGCGGCGCGACACCCTCGAAAGCGATGACCTCGCGGCGTCCGAGCCGGAGCCCGGCTCGGTGAGGCAGTAGCCGGCGAACTCTTGCAGAAACTCGGCGGCGGCGGGGACGGTGGTGGCCAAGAAACGCTGCCAGGCGGGGGCCTGGGCGTGAGGGTCATAGTCGTAGGGCAGGGTGGTGGCGATGTAGTGCGAGCGCTGGTAGGGGGTGAGCGCGCCGGAAGCGGGGTCGAGCAGGGCAGTACGGAGGGGCAGGCACCCGGCGGGGTTGTCCCAGCGGCCGGCGGGCACGTGATCGAA
>CALMDI010000564.1 GCA_937864975.1 uncultured Chloroflexota bacterium
ATCAGCCATGACACCAGGCGTACTTCATACGCTGATTCCAACTCGTTCTCAGCCAACCGTATGGCATCTTCTTCATGACCTGACGCGGCTAGTCGCTGTATCGCCTGTAATTGCTCAAAGCCGCGGAGATCATGTTTAATCGCATGAACAGCTTCCGGGACACGACCAAAGTCGAGCAGCTTGTTGACCAGAAGGCTGTACAACCCCTGCGAGCGCAGGCGGCTTAAAGTCACCTCAGGGTCAACCGCATCAAGCAGGTCGATATCGGCAAGAAATGCTTCGTATTCCTGCGCTGCCCATTGTCTGTAGGGTCGCTGAGCGAGCCGTGCCTGCGCCGCCTGAATGTGTTCACGGACAAATTCAATGTCCTCCTGTCGCAACGCGCGGAGAATAATGTCAGGAACATCATCGCCAATGCCAAGACCGCCAATAGCCACGTCCCAGTTAAAAATCAGAAGCAGGACATCCAGAATCCCCCGCCGTACCCGTTCGTCATCGGAGTTCATCGGCTGAAGCAGGCAGTCTCCGAGTGCTTCGACCACCTCGTTGATCGCAACGGCAAATTCGCCATCGTCGTCCACCATCGGGTAGGCTTCAAGAACAACGCACTCTTCGAGAATTGCCCGATAGATTGCAATCGCGTTTTCCAGGTCTCCATGCTCGGCAAATGCTTGAGCGGCGCTCGCAACAGAGCGAACGGTATCGGCAGCCGTCGGGTCGCCCCACTCGTAGTCACGGTTCAATGCCTGGCGCAGTTCCCGGCGGAACGGATTCGTGTCCACCAGAACCGGATGAGCGCCAGAGCGGGGTACGGGGCGATCAACGAGGGCTTCGAGATCGGGATAACGTTCGATCATGTGTCGGATTAAGCCGATTAAGTCCGCTTTGTCACGCTCGGCGAGTGTTTCATCGAGCGATGCGCGCTTTTGAAAGACTTCCGGCGCATCTATGTAGGTCAATAATAGAGCGACGACATGCTTGCAATCGCCGCCCCAATCGTAGCGGCAGGTACAACTGGTTTCGATGACGTTGCCGTTCCTCAACTCGGCGCGAACGCGATAAAGGACGGGTTGACTGGAAGAGTCGCACACCGCCTCGAGCATGTCACCGCGAATCACAGGGTCGTTAATCGCGCCTTTTCGGAACAGTTGCTCACCACGCGAGAAACTCTGCTCGCTGGCACGTTGACGGACAAGGTTCAAAAGATGGGGATTTGAATTCATGAGGATCTCAAAAATCTGCTGTCTTTATCTTCAATTTTGCGCCAGCGCGATCAAACGTCAAGCCATTGTTTAGATTGCCTCTGGACAACCACAGGACTAAAAATGAAAAGCCCGCAGCACAGCGGGCTTTTTGTTGCAGGCGTCCCTGGAGGGATTCGAACCCCCGACCTTGAACTTAGAAGGTTCCTGCTCTATCCCCTGAGCTACAGGGACGTTCGGAGCATTTAGCGATTAGCCATTGGCTGTTAGCGAACGCCCAATGCAAATGCTTAACAAGCGTAATGATAGTGGAAAATGAGCGCCGGAACAAGGCTGGTTACCACGCGCGAAAGGTAATCCCCTGCTGGCGCTTTTAGCACAAATGTGCGATAATGAGTGCGTGCGCCGTTGTGGCAAATCGGAGGCTGGTGTATAATAGCGACAGCGAATAAGACATGTTTTCCGAGGCAAAATCACCCTCAAATTCGCTGGCGGACATCAATCGCTCCCGCACGATCGGAATTCGCTTCCGGGCGTGCAATCCGGTTCAGCAGCATTCGATGCAAGCGAGACAACGGCAGCCGCGCAGTTCGCTTTACTGTGCGGTAATGGTTGCTTTGCGTCAGGTACAGGACTTGCCCGGCAAGACGTGAGACACGATTAACGAGGAGAGGCAATGGTCGACAGAGCTGCCGCTCAGGCATATACCGAAGCAGATATTATCAAACTCAAGCCGATGGAGCATATTCGGCTCCGCCCCGGCATGTACGTCGGCGGGACGGATCAGCGCGCGCTGCACCATCTGATTTACGAAATCGTCGACAACGCGGTCGACGAGGCGCTTGCCGGACGATGCGACACGATTGTCGTCACGCTGCACGATAACCATACGGTTTCCGTGAACGATAACGGCGTCGGTATTCCGGTTGGCATTCACAAGCAGGAGAAAGTTTCCACGCTTCAAATGGTGTTAACCGAGGTGGGAACCGGCGGCAAGTTTAACAACAGCGCCTACAAGGTCAGCGGTGGGCTGCACGGCGTCGGCGCGGCGGCGGTGAATGCGCTCTCCGCCGAGATGATCGCCGAGGTGCGCCGCGATGGTTACCTGTGGCGACAGAAGTACAAGGAAGGTCGCCCCAAGAGCAAGGTCGAGCAGATTCGTCCGCTTGAGGACGGCGAAGTCACCGGCACGAAGATTACGTTCCGTCCCGACTTTACGGTTCTGGAACCCAACGAATTCAGCTATGCGACGCTGGCGCAGCGCTTCCGCGAGATGTCGTTCGTCACCCGTAGAGTGACGATCAAGCTCATCGACGAGCGCGTTCAGCCGATTCCGAAAGAGACGACGTTCTACTTTGAGGGCGGCTTGCAGTCGTTCGTGCAGTATATGAACCGCAACCGCGACGCGCTGCACGCCCCGGTGTACGCCGACCGCGAGGTCGAGATCACACCCGACGGCAAACCCTCGTACACTGTCGGCGTTGAAGTCGCATTCCAGTACACCGATACGGCGACCGTGACCGAGCTTGCCTTCGCCAACACGATCAACACGCCCGATGGCGGCACGCACCTGACCGGGCTGCGCTCGGCGGTGACGGGCGTGATTAATCGCTACGCGCGGAAAGCAGGTTTGCTCAAGGAGAAGGACGCAAACTTCTCCGGCAGCGACACGTTTGAAGGCATTACGGCGATTGTATCGGTCAAGCACCCGCACCCCTCGTTCGAGAGCCAGACGAAGGTTAAGCTCATCAACCCGGAAATGCAGGGCGCGGTGTCGCAGGTCGTCACAGAAGCCTTCAATGAATTTCTCGAACTGAACCCGCGCGAGGCGCGTAAAATCATCGAGAAGTGCATGACGAGTATGCGGGCGCGCGAAGCGGCGCGGAAGGCGCGCGACCTCGTCCGCAGCGGTCCAAGCCTGCTGGAAAGCACGACCCTCCCCGGCAAGCTGGCAGACTGCTCGCAGCACGGCGAGGGCGCTGAAATTTACATCGTCGAGGGTGACTCGGCAGGGGGTTCCGCGAAGCAGGGACGCGACCGCCATTTCCAGGCGATCCTGCCGCTGCGCGGTAAGATTCTGAATACCGAGCGCGCCCGGCTGGACAAGATGCTGGACAACAACGAAATCAAGGCGCTGATCTCGGCGCTTGGCACCGGTATCAGCGAAGATTTCCGCGTCGAAGGCATCCGCTACGGGCGCGTCATCATCATGACCGACGCCGACGTGGACGGCGCCCACATCCGCACCCTCCTGCTCACCTTCTTCTACCGGCAGATGCCGGAGGTGATTGAGCGCGGCTATCTCTATATCGCCCAGCCGCCGCTCTATAAGGCGTCGAAGGGCAAGTCGGTCCGCTACCTGAAGGACGACCCGGAGCTTGAGATCTACCTCATCGACGAGGGCGTGGACGGCGCCGTCCTGGAGCTGTCAACCGGCGAGCGGCTGACCGGCGCGGACCTCCTGCCCCTGGTGCAGAGCGCCCGGGCCGCCAAGGCCAACGTCGAGCGGCTGGCGGCGCGTGCGCCGGCCCTCGCCGTCG
>CALMDI010000565.1 GCA_937864975.1 uncultured Chloroflexota bacterium
CGTCACGGTCGAGCTTGTATTTTCGACGGACGCCGCGCCCAAAGTGCGCGAGCGGCGCTTACCCGGCACGCAGCGAATGGATCTCCTCTCCGACCAGCGGCTGAAGGTCACGCTTCAGGTGGGCGACTGGATGGAGGTACTGCCGTGGATACGCTCGTGGGGCGCGGATGTCGAAGTGCTTGAGCCGGAGCCTTTGCGCGAGGAGGTGGCGCGAGACGCCGTCCGAACCGGCGCGCTTTACGGCGTGAGGCTGCGATCCCAGAAAACAGGCTACTCGGTGTGAGCAGCCTGTTTTTTTGAGTTGAGATCGATTGACCGTAAACGAGAGCCGCCGCCCTGTAACTTATCGGGCGGCGGCTGTGTTTCCCCATGAAGGTCGGGGGAAGGATAGTGTGATTGCTGGGTGACTTGCTATGGACGGGAAACCCCACCCTCTGCCTCCCTCCCCGATTTCGGGGAGGGAGAACTTGAGCCATCACGCTCTGTGTTTTCCCCTCCCCGATTTCGGGGAGGGGTGTCGAACGAAGTGAGACGGGGTGGGGTTGCCGAATTAGCAATTATGGGAAGAGAGGAACTACCCGTTGGCTGCTTCCGGTGTGGTGGCGGGAGCGGGCGGCGCGCTTTCCGTCGGCTGCGCGACCGGTTGTTCCACCGGAACGGCAAGGAGGGGCGCGGTAGCCTCCGGCGTTGCCTCGACCGTCGCTTCCACCTGTGTCTTGTCAATCGCGGCGACGGCGCTAAAGACCGGGCGCGGCGTTCCGTTCGGACCGAGCAGGCTGCCGTAGCACAGTTCGGCGATGGCGGGCTGCAGCAGGCAGCCGTTCAGGTTATGCGCGAACATCGGTCCGACGAAGCCGAGTTCGTCGCCGATCTCGAACGCCCGCGGCGTGTAGATTGCCTGTTCGCTCAGGCTGGTGTACGTGACAAACACGTAGATCGCGCCCGGCGCTTCGATGTCTTCACTCGTGCCCCAGCCAAAGTCTGTGACCCAGAGTTCGGTGCCCGCGTCGTTGTAGCGCAGCATCGCGTCCCGGTAATCGTTGAGCGTTTCAAGGAAATAGAAGCTCGGGTCTTCGTAGTGCGTAGCAACGCCAATGGCGGCATTGCAGCACAGGGCGTCGGGTGGATTTGCCCACCCATTCGGATGCGCGCCGACCGCGTCGCTGATGTCGGCAAGCCCGTTGGCATACAAGCCTTCCAGGTAAATCCGGTCGTTAATGGCATTGATGCCATCGTTGAAGCCCGTGGGCGCCAGACCCGCCGAGACGACTGTCGCCGCCGGATCGACTGCCTTGATGGCAGCATAGGCGCTGCGGAGCAGTCCGAGATAGCTGGGCGGGCTGATG
>CALMDI010000566.1 GCA_937864975.1 uncultured Chloroflexota bacterium
GCCGGCCTCGCGTCGCTCGGCACCGCGTTCCTCGTCTACACGGGCGTCGCGCTCGCGCTGCGGCGGCTGTGGGCGTGGCGCCGGCGTCGCGAGCGTGTGATCGACGCCACCGAGCGCCTCGCCGCCTGAAGCGGCGAGACGCACAACGCGACCACCGATGGACACCGGCGCTCGCTTCGCGAAGCGAGCGCCGGTGTCCATCGGTGGCTCGTCGTTCTGGCGGAGCTACAGCTCCCGCCCTTGCGGCAGCCAGGGCCTGAGCTGCACGCGCAGGATGCGCAGCGCGCGACCCATGTTCGCCTCGACCGCCTTCACCGTGACGCCGAGCGTGTCCGCGATCTCCGCGTACTTGAGCCCGCGCACGCGGCTCATCTCGAACACCTCGCGGCAGCGCGGCGGCAGGCCGGCGATCGCCTCCTTCACGGCCGCCTCGAGCTCCTGCGCCACGAGCTCCGTCGGCGCGCTCGGGTCGCGTGCCTCCTCGGCGACCAGCTCGCCCGCGCTGCGGCGCTGCACGGCGAGGTGGCGGAGGTGGTTGAGCGCGCGGTTGCGCGTCGCGCGGAAGAGATACGCCTGCGGCGAGCCCTCGGCGTCGAGCTGCTCGCGGCGCCGCCAGAGCTCGAGCATCGCGTCCTGCACCAGCTCCTCCGCCACGGCGCCGTCGCGCACCATCCCGTGCGCCGCCCGCACGAGCGGCGCGTACCAGGCCCGGAAGATCGTGTCGTACGCGGCCTCGTCACCGCGCGCGAGGCGCGCGAGGAGCTCACGGTCGTCCACGACGGGCGGCGATGGGGTGCGGCACGCGGTGCGGCGGTGGTGACGGGGGACGATCGGGAGCGGGCCGGAGGAATGTATACCGGTCGTCCGGCACGGCTACCGGCGGCGCGCCGCAGGCAGTAGGCTATGGTCGGGTCGACCCGCTGACGGATGGCACATGGGGTGCCGCCGCGCTCGCGTGTTCACAGGGTATGGCCGACGACCTTCCGCCCCGAACGCAGCCGGCACCCGACTGGGACGCCATCGCCCGCTACCACGCGGGCGAGAGCCCGGCCGACGAGGCGCGCCTGGTCGCGGGGTGGCTCGCCGCCAACGCGAGCGACGCGGCGATGCTGGCGACGCTCGACGACGCGGTCGACCGCGCTGTCGGGGCGGACGTGCCCGTCGCCGTCGCCGAGCCCGACGTCGAGGCCGCGCTGCGGGCGGTGAAGGCGCGACGCGACGCCGAGCTGGCGTCGACGATCGGCGCAGCGCCCACGGCGCCGCCAAAACCGGAAAGACCCCCTAGTTACGCAGTTTCGCCGCGCGTGTGGGGATCGGGCGCGGCGAAGTAATCGCGGATGGCGCGCGCCGCGAAGATGCCGCGGTCGGTGCAGATCGCGCTGACCAGATGCGGCGGCGTCACGTCGAACGCAGGATAGACCCCCTTGATCCCCTCAATTGCCGTGCGAACGCTTCCCTCCTGCCCGCGAGCGTAGAACACTTCTTCAGGATTGCGTTCTTCAATCGGAATATCCGCGCCGGTTTCGGTCGTCGGGTCGGGTCCGTCGTAGCCCAGCACGTAAAACGGCTTGCCAAAATGATGCGCCGCGATGGCGTGCGTTAGCGTGCCTACCTTGTTGGTGATGTGCCCGTCGAGCGTCACGCGATCCGCCGCGCAGACGAACTTGTCGATTTTGCCGCGGCTCATCAGGTGCGCCGACATGCCATCGGTGATGAGCGTAAAGTCGACGCCAAGCTCGCGCGCGCTCGCGGCGGTCAGGCGCGCGCCCTGAAAGTACGGGCGCGTCTCGCAGCCAATCACCTCAACCGTTTTGCCGTCCTGTTGGGCGATCCACAGCATCCAGCAAAACGCCGCCCCCGCGATGCAGTGCGTCAAAATCTGATCGCCGTCACGCAGAAGGCGCGCGGCGTGCATCCCGCATAGGCGGCTGACGTCGTTGCCGTGCTGAATTTGCCCGTTGACGTAATCCAGCGCCGCGCGGAACGGGTCAACTCCTTCGCGCAGCGCTTCATGCTGAATTTTGAGCGTCGCCGGGATGAGATGGTTGAGGTCGTCCGCCGTCGGGCGCGTCGCCAGCAGGCGCTTTGCCACACTTTCCAGGTAAACCGCCTGCCGCGCCGCCGAGGCGTCGAGGTCGCGCGCCGCCATCGCCAGCCCAAGCCCGGCAACATATGCCAGCGGCGGACCGCCCTGAACGGTCATGTCCTCAATCGCCCGCGCCACTTCTTCGACGGTGCGTAGGGTCACGTATTCGACGGTGAACGGGTACTTGCGTCGATCCAGCACGACCACCGCCTGCGCCGCGTCGTCGTAACGCAGCGTCCTGAAGCGGTCGGCAAGCATCGCGGGAATCGATTCGAGCGTGGAAGTATCCATCGGCAGGTTTACTCAGTCTCTTTGCCTGAGCATATAACGGCGCGCGAGGCGAATCAACCCCGGAAGGGTTTAAAGACCCTCCCTTCGAAGGAAGGGCGTTCGGGTGTGGGGTTACGGCTCAATATTGTCGATGTAGCACCAGCGCCACGTTTCGCCCGGCTCGAACGACTGCATGATGGCGTGCCCGCTGTCTTTGAAATGCTGGCGTGCGTGCTTATTCTTCGACATATCGCAGCAGCCCACGTGCCCGCACGACATGCAAATCCGCAGATGAACCCAGCGGTCGCCGCTTTTCAGGCATTCTTCGCAGCCTTGCGTGCCGGGCGTCACATCCTGAACCTGATCCAGATGGGTACAGCGTGACATGTTCACTCCTCAAACGGTCAGTATTTGGCATGGAGCCAAATCAAAGTCATGGGATAGAACGGACGAAAAGCACACTCATCGCTAAACCGTAACTGCTTTCGCGCCGCCCTGCATCATTCGTTCGGCTGATCTTCGGGTTCCGGTGGCAGGGGCTGCGCCAGCAGGGCTTCGACCGCTTCGGGCGGCACGCGCCCATGATGCAGCGCGACCGCGACCTCCATCTCCTCGCGCACGTCCAGCGACGGGCTGCTTGCCCGGCTGTCCGTCCCCAGGTACACCGGCACGCCCGCCACCTGAAACGCTTCCAGCGGCATCCGCCCGCAGCGCAGCCGCAGGTTGCTGCGCGGGCAGTGGACAACGCTGCATTCGTTGGCGGCGATGGTCAGAATATCTTCCTGCGTCACGTGAATCGCGTGCGCCAGCAGCGGCTTAAGCTCTAACGCACCAATCTGTTCCAGATAGCGCACGGGCGTCAGATGCGGCGCCTGAATGGGGGACAGTGTAAAGCGCAGGTAATACTCGTCCACCAGCGGACATGTATCGTGCATGAAGAAGTCGAACTCGGCGGGGCTTTCCGCGACGTGGATGCACAGCGGCAGCGCCTCGCGCCGCGCGTAGTCCAGCGCCTTTCGCATCAGGTCGGGATGCACCGAGTAAGGCGCGTGAATCGACAACCCGACCTGCATCCCGTTGCGCTCCTGCGGACGCCACTTCTCGATGATGTCGCGCGCGCCGGTCATATAATCGTCGAGCCGGGCAGGATGCAGACCCAAGACCTCGACGTAGACAATCCCCTTCAGTCCCGATGCCAGAAGCGGACCGATGCTCTTCCCCGACAGCGTAATGTCGCCGACGTGGGTGGTGCCCGCCGCGAGTAATTCCAGAATTGCATCTTCGACCGCGGCTTCGTAAACGCGCTCCCAATCCTGCCGCAGCTCCCAGCGACGTTCGATCAAGCCGCCGATCCACGGCACGAACGACGCGCCGGAAACGGGCGGGCAGTAGTCCGACAGCCAGCTTAATTCGAGGTGCGTATGCGCGTTCGTAAGGACGGTCATGATGTTCCGATTTCGCTCGTGGACACCGCCGATAGTTTAACCACCTTGCGGGGGCGCGGCTAGACATGTTCCTCTCTGCGTTTCTGTAACTCTGTATCTCTGCGTTGCACTTTATCTTGACGCCTTTACCTTTCCGTTCGGCAACCTCGTGCTTTCGATAACACAGGTTGTTATAATCCTTCGACACGACGCCGCTCAGCGTCAGGAGGATCATCTTGGCAGCCGACCTTCAAACACTGGCGATCAACACCATTCGCATACTGTCCGTCGACGCCGTGCAAAAAGCCAACAGCGGGCATCCCGGCTTGCCGATGGGCGCCGCGCCGATGGCGTATACCCTGTGGACGCGCCACCTGCGCCACAACCCACGCAACCCGCACTGGATCAACCGCGACCGCTTTGTGCTCAGTGCCGGACACGGCTCGATGCTGCTCTATTCCCTGCTTTATCTGACCGGCTACGACCTGCCGCTGGACGAATTGAAAAACTTTCGCCAGTGGGGCAGCAAAACGCCGGGACACCCGGAGTTTCATTACACCCCCGGCGTCGAGACGACGACCGGACCGCTCGGACAGGGCGCGGCAAACGCCGTCGGTCTCGCGCTGGCGGAAGCCTATCTCGCGAGCTATTTCAACCGCCCCGGTCACGAGGTCATTGACCACTACACCTACACGCTGGTCAGCGACGGCGACCTGATGGAAGGAGTCTGCATGGAGGCGGTCGCGCTGGCGGGGCACTGGGGCTTGGGCAAGCTCATCTATCTCTATGACAACAATCACGTCACGCTCGACGCCCCGACCGACCTCACGTTCACCGAAGATATCCCCGCGCGCTTCCGCGCCGTCGGCTGGCACGTTCTCGTCGTAGAAGACGGCAACGACGTCGAGGCGATCAACAACGCCATCGTCGAGGCGAAGCGCGTCACCGACCAACCGACCCTGATCTCGATCCGAACGATCATCGGCTATGGAAGCCCCAACCGGCAGGGTACCAGCAAAGCCCACGGCGAGCCGCTCGGCGCGGACGAGGTCAAGCTGGTCAAGGAATTTTTCGGCTGGCCATCCGAAGACTTCGCCGTACCGGGCGAGGCGCTCGAAATCTTCCGGCAGGCGGTCGATATGGGCGCGGCGGAGGAGCGTTCGTGGAACGAAAAGTTCGCGGCGTGGAAAAGCGCCTTTCCCGACATCGCCGCCGAATGGGCGCGCGCCTTCAACGGCGTCCTGCCGGACGGATGGGACGCCGACCTGCCCTCGTATGCGCCGGATAAGAAAATCGCCACCCGCGTCGCGTCGGGGGACGCGCTCAATGCCATCGCCAGGCACGTTCCGACCATGATCGGCGGCGACGCCGACCTCGCGGGCAGCACGCGCACGCTCATCAAAGACGCCGAGCATACCGGGCACCACAAGCCCACCGGGCGCAACGTGCGCTTTGGCGTGCGCGAGCACGCGATGGGCGCGATTGTGAACGGGCTGGCGCTGCACGGCGGCATCGTCAAGCCCTATTCCGCGACCTTCCTCACCTTCAGCGACTACATGCGCCCGACCATTCGCCTCGGCGCGCTGATGGCGATTCACACCCTCTACATCTTCACGCATGACAGCATCGGCTTGGGCGAGGACGGACCGACACACCAGCCGGTCGAGCACGTCATGTCGCTGCGTCTCATCCCCGGCTTATACGTCTTTCGCCCCGCGGACGCGAACGAAACCGTCGCAGCGTGGCGTACGGCGATGACCCTCGACTTTCCCTGCACGCTCATTTTTACGCGGCAGGCGCTGCCTGTCCTGAGCGGCGATCACATCCGTGACGGCGTGGCGCGCGGCGGCTACATTCTGGCAGACAGCGGCGGCACGCCCGACGTGATTCTCGTGGCGAGCGGCAGCGAAGTTCATATTGCCCACGACGCCTATAAGCAGCTTACGGCAGAGGGCGTCAGGGCGCGGGTGGTGTCGCTGCCCTGCTGGGAGCTGTTCGAGAAGCAGCCCTACGAGTACCGGGAAACGGTACTGCCGTCCGCGGTCACCGCGCGGGTCAGCATCGAAGCGGGGCGAACGCTCGGTTGGGAGCGGTGGGTTGGCAGCAAGGGCGTCAGCATCGGGGTGGATCGTTTTGGCGCGAGCGCACCCTACGAGCGAATTTATCAGGAGTATGGCTTGACGCCGGAGCGCGTCGTCGAAGCGGCGCGACAGGTGATGCGATAACCTAAGGAGACGAAAGCATGGTCATGCCGGACAGCATTTTAAAGCAGGTCGAAGAATTGCTCCAGCGCTCATCCACCGAGCACGGAGAGTACGAGCGAAGCGTGCTCAAGGGCGTGTATGACGAGGAATGGGATCTGTGGTACGCGGCATGGCTGGTCGAGCATCATATCAACGCCATGCTCAACACCAACCTGACCTCGGCTGACCTGGCGACGCTGCTGCGTGACATCAACGACCAGCATCAGAAAACGGATAAGCAGCAAAGCTGGGCGCACTACACCGCTCGCCAGTTGGTCGACATGGGAGGCTTATAGCGCGGCGCTAACAACGATGTGGATTCGTCGGGGCGACCGGCTCGGTCGCCCCGATTTGCGCCATCCTCACCGCCCCGGCGCGCGCACCGTCTGCGCCGCCACCGTGGCGGTTGCGAGGCAAGCCAGCAGGAGTAGCGTCGAAAGACAGGGGATGACTTTTCGCATGAAACGTTCCTCACTCCGCAAACCGAACGATGAACCCGCAGGTGAACCCGCAGGTTACGCCGCCCGGAGTTCAAAACGCCGGGCTACGGAAAAACTGGAAACCTCTAAAGAGGTTGAAAAGAGTCCCAGTCCCTTCAGGGACTTCCCATTTTGTGTCGATAGCCGAGGGTTTTGAACCCTCGGCGCGCCCCCTACTTGTCTGCCGCCTCCACCAGCACCTGTACGCGCCCCTCGCTGCCGCCGCCCGCGTGCGTCACCAGCAGCAGATAATCGCCATCCTCCGGCGCCTCGAATGCCTCGACGCTCGCGTTGAAGTCGAGATTCGCCGCGTCGGTGTCGTCGCTGCCAATCAACGGACTCCCCTCCGGGTCGAGCAGCACCAGCAACGGGTCGACGCTGCCATCCGGCGAGACGGCGGAGATGGTGATTTTGTCCCCCTCGTCCGCGGAAAACGGCAGTTGAAACACCAGCCCCTCGCTCATCGAAACCGTCACCTCACGCCCGACGCGCAGCGGGTCGCCGTCGACCACTTCTGCAGCGTTGAGCGCGACGTACAGCGCGAAATCGCCCGCGGCGCGCTCCGTCTCGCCCAAGCCCTGGTAGCTCGTCGCGCGCCCCAGGAATGACCAGCGGTCGGTCGGGTCGAGCTGCACCGCCTCGTCAAAATCGTCAACTGCCGCCTCGAACTCCTCGGTCTGGACGTAAGCCCATCCTCGCTGCTGCTAGCCACGCTGGTAGTCCGGCGCGCTGTCGAGCGCTTCTGTCAGATCGGCGATCAACCTGTCCGAACGCCCCATCAGGCTGTAAATGTAAGCGCGCCCCGCGTAGTAATCGGCGTTCTCAGGATCGAGGTTGATCGCCGCCGTGTAATCCGCTTCCGCCGCGGCAAAGTCTTCGACCAGCGTGTTGGCGAAGGCGCGATAGCTGTAAAATTCGGGGTTGCTCGCGTCCAGCGCGATGGCTTGATCGAGGTATTCCAGCGCTTCCTCGCCTTGCTGGCG
The DNA here is from genome assembly GCA_937864975.1 of uncultured Chloroflexota bacterium. Lineage (GTDB taxonomy): Bacteria > Chloroflexota > Anaerolineae > Aggregatilineales > Phototrophicaceae > ZC4RG36. The sequence goes on from CALMDI010000566.1 coordinate 7,486, forward strand.
CTCGGTATAAATCGCCCCGATCAGTGCCAGCACCGAGGGGTTGTCGATCTCCCCATCCGCGACCTGCCGGAAATCCGAGGCGGCTTTGGCGTCGTTGGCGAGCAGCAGATTGCTGATACCGCGATACAAATACCCGAACTGGCTGTCGGGGTTCAGGCTGATGACCCGGTCGAAGTCGAGAATCGCGCGGTCGACTTGGCGCAGGTACAGGTAAAAATAGCCGCGCAGCGCATAAGGCGAAACCTCATCCGCGCGCGCCGCAATCTCCGCCGTCTGCCGCGCAATCGTTTCGTCGATCAACTCAGGCGCGCCAGCCGCTACCTGATCCAGATCGCCCAGCGCGTTGAACGAAAAGTCCGCGTTTTCTACACCCGCCAGCAGCGCCGCAATCGCGCGCCCCAGGTATGCCTCGTAGTCTTCGGCGTCCCGCTCGATCAGGCAGGTGTAGGCGTCGATGGCGGCATCGAACTCCTCCGCGACGACGGCAGCCTGGGCGCGCTCGCCATAATCGGCGTCCTCCTCGCACTCGACCGCTTCATCCTGCGCCACCAGTGGCAAAGCGCCAAACACCAGAGCAATCAACAAGAAAAGGCTGTCGATTCGCAGTTGGTTACGCCGCATCGCACGCTCCTTTAACATCCGGGCTTCGCCACGAATCTTATTACAAAGATGATGTCACTATCATACTTGAGAAGCGCCGACGCAGCACGTTCAGACTTGTAACACCGCGCCTTCGCCCCCGCGTAATCCCGCCCTTTCGTTGTCAGGACAGGCAGCCTTTGTTAGCATCAGACCATTCCGTGGACGGCATGGTTCGCCGCCAGTTCGTGTTACAATGAGTCTATGACTATGAAAATTGCGCTGGCTTCTGATCACGCCGGTTACACGCTGAAACAGCATCTGGTCGAGCTTCTGCGCGGGCAGGGCTACGACGTGCTCGACCTCGGCGTGGACACGGCAGGCATTCCCGCCGATTACCCGGACAGCGCCGTCGCCATTGGCGAAGCTGTGCTGGACGAGCGCGCCGAGCGCGGCATCCTCGTCTGCGGGAGCGGCATCGGCGCGTGCATCGCGGCGAACAAAATGCCCGGCATCTATGCCTCTATCGCGCACGACACCTACAGCGCCCACCAGGGCGTCGAGCATGACCGGATGAACATATTGTGTCTGGGGGCGCGCATCATTGGGTCGGCGGCGGCGGAAGAAATTGTGAGCGCTTATCTGCGCGCGCAGCCGAGCGACGAAGAACGGCATCGGCGGCGTTTCGCCAAAATTCAAATGATTGAGCAAAAAGCGCGTCGGGATAGTCAAAAGTGAAAAGTCAAAAGTAAAAACAGTTGTCAGCAATCTCCTTCTTTTGGCGCTTTATTTGGACGTTTAACGTTAAACTTTTCACTTTCACACTGCGTTTCTTTGAAGGAGTTTCCGGTTATGACAGGCAATCCCCCTGTTGATGTTCAAGCCTTCGGTCAGAGCATCTGGCTCGACAACCTGAGTCGTAAGCTGATCGCCAGCGGCGAGATGAAACGCCTCATCGACGAGGACGGCGTTCTCGGCGTCACGTCCAACCCGACCATTTTCCAGAAGGCAATTGGCGGCTCGGATGATTACGACGACCAGCTTTTGAATTTGCTCGATCTGGAACCGTACGCAATTTTCGAGACGCTCGCGGTGCAGGACATTCAGAACGCGCTCGACCTGTACCGTCCGGTCTACGACCGCACCGGGGGACGCGACGGCTATGTCAGCCTCGAAGTGTCGCCCCTCATCGCCGACGACACCGCCAGTACGGTCGCGGAAGCCAAGCGCCTCGCGGCGGCGGTTGACCGCCCGAACCTGATGGTCAAAATCCCCTCGACTCCGGCGGGTATCCCGGCGATTGAAGAAGCGACCGCCGAGGGCATCAACGTCAACGTGACGCTGATCTTCAGCAATGAGAATTACAAGCAGGTCATGGAAGCCTACATTCGCGGGCTGGAACGCCGCGCCGAAGCCGGGAAAGACATTCGCAACATTCACTCGGTTGCCAGCTTCTTTCTGAGCCGCATCGACACCGCGGTTGACCGCGTGCTGGATAACAACATTCGCGCGGCGCAGGGGCGCGACCTGGGGCGCGTGGCGCTGAACAATCGTCTCAAGGGCAAGGCGGCAATTTCGAACGCAAAGGTCGCCTACAAATTCTTTCTCGACACCTTCCACGGAAATCGCTTCGCGAAATTGCGCGAGGCGGGTGGCAACGTGCAGCGCGTCCTCTGGGCGTCGACCGGCACGAAGAACCCTGCCTATCCCGATACCATGTACGTCGACAACCTGATCGGAGCCGATACGGTCAACACCTTGCCCCCCGATACGCTCAAGGCGTTCAAGGATCATGGCACGGTCGCCGACACGCTGGGGCAAGGCATCGAGGAAGCCGAGCAGACGCTGGATATGCTGGCGGAAGTGGGCATCAACCTTGAGCAGATCACGGCGCAGCTTCAGACGGACGGCGTCGAAGCGTTTGCCGACTCTTACCGCGCGCTGCTGGATGGCGTCGACGCGAAACGCAGCGTCCTCAAGACCGGCATTATCCGACTGCAAGACCTGGCGCTCGGCATTTACGAGGAGCCGGTCAGGAAGGCGATTCTGGGGCTGGAAGCCGAGCACGCCAATGAGCGCATCTGGGCGCACGACGGCACCTTCTGGAAAGAACACTCGTCGATTGCCACCAAGATCGCTGATCGGCTCGGCTGGCTCGACGTCTGGAAGACCATCGACCGCGACCGCCTGATGAACGTCAGAGCCAATGCCGCCGGCGGCGAGTTCGATCACGTCCTGCTGCTCGGCATGGGCGGCAGCAGCCTCGCGCCCGAAGTCCTCAGCAAAACGTTCGGCTCTGCGCCGGGCTACCCGCAGCTGCGGATGCTCGACAGTACCGACCCGACTTATATTCTCAAGCTCGAAAGCGAGATCGACGTCAGGCGGACGCTGTTCATCGTGTCCAGCAAGTCGGGTACGACCGTCGAGACGAACATGTTCTTCCAGTATTTCTACGCCAAAACGGGCGGTAACGGCGCGCAGTTCATCGCCATCACCGACCCCGGTTCAAGCCTCGACCAATTGGCGCAGGACAAAGGCTTTCGCGACATTTTCCGCAATCCCGCCGACATTGGCGGGCGCTACAGCGCCCTGAGCTACTTCGGGCTGGTTCCGGCGGCGCTCATCGGCGTTGACCTCGAACGCCTCTGGGCGAGCATGGATCAGATGATCCGCGCCTGCGGACCGACAATCCCCGAAAAGCTGCATCCCGGCATCTGGCTCGGCGCGATTATGGGCGTCCTTGCCTTGAACGGGCGTGACAAGGTGACGCTCATTTGCAGCCCTTCCGTCGCCACTTTTGGCAACTGGGTCGAGCAGTTGATCGCCGAAAGCCTCGGCAAAGAGGGCAAAGGGGTCGTGCCGATTGTCGGCGCGACTGTCGGCAAGCCGCACGATTACTCGTCCGACCGCCTGATTATTTTCCTGAAGGTCGAGGGCGACGATAACGACGACATTATCGCCGGGGTGCGCGCGCTGCGCGAAGCCGGGCACCCACGCCTCACCCTGCGCCTGTCGGACACCTACGCGCTCGGCGGCGAGTTCTTCCGCTGGGAATACGCCACGGCGGTCGCGGGCAAGGTGCTCGACATCAACCCATTTGACGAGCCGAACGTGACCGAGAGCAAGCAGAATACCTCGCGCCTGCTGGACGTGGTTCAGAACGAGGGAAGGCTGCCGCAGTTCGAGCCGCTCATGGTCGAGAACGGCGTCCAGCTTTACGTCGACGAAAAGATGGCGCGCACGATGTACGAACTGTGCCGCCAGCATAACTACAGTCCTAACACCCTGACCGGCTTGCTCGCGCCCGTTATCAACACGACCGATGCGGGAGATTACTTCGCCCTGCTCGCTTACCTGCCGCCAACCGACGAAATCAATACCTTGCTGGAACACATTCGCCGCCGCCTTCGCCACGTGACGCATCGCGCGGTGACGCTGGGCTACGGACCGCGCTTCCTGCACAGCACCGGGCAGCTCCACAAGGGCGGCGCGAACAACGGCGTCTTTATCCAGCTTACCGGCGACCACCCGCAGGACGCGCCCATCCCGGACGCGCCGTACACGTTCGGCACGCTGGAAGCCGCTCAGGCGGCGGGCGATCTCGAAGCGCTGCTGAGCAAGAACCGCCGCGCCGTGCGCCTGCATATCTCCGGCGATCCGGTCAAAGGACTGAACAAGCTCCTCGAAGCGGTTGAAGCGGCAGGCGAACGCCGACAGTAAGGCGTAGAGCCTCGTATGCAATCTCAGGCTAAAATGCTCTGAAAGAACTATTGAGCCGTACTAAGCTTTTTAGCCCCTTCAGTGGGCTTAAAGGCTTTTATCTAGCCGGGCGGCTTCAGCCCCCCGGCGTCACGCACGACGGCAGGCTCAACCACCTCAAACCCGCTTGCCCACAATTCCAGCGTGAGGAGCCGGAAGATCACCTCGACGTGGTTTTCACGCCGTCCAAAATGCGCGTGCAGAAGCCGTTCCAGCTCTCCCCGGTGG
>CALMDI010000567.1 GCA_937864975.1 uncultured Chloroflexota bacterium
GAACGCGCCCCGCTCGCCCAGGTCGTGCCCGTGGTCGGTCGTAATCAGGATGATCGTGTCGTCCCACAGGTTAAGCGCGTCGAACGTTTTCATCAGCTCGCCAAACCAGCGGTCAACCATCGTCAGCTTGCCCGCGTACTGCGAGCGGATGAACGCCAGTTCTTCCGGCGTCGTCCTGGACATGAATTCGGCAAGCTCGTCCACGTTCTGGTAGGGGGGCCATAACGTATAATGGTCGCGCAGCGAGCCGTCGCCATACATCGATGCATACGGTTCGGGCACGTGGAACGGCTCGTGGACGTCGAACGATTCCACCTGAAGATAGAAGGGCAGCTTGCCCGCGTTGTCGCGCAGCCACGCCGACGCGCCGCTAAACACCTTCGCCGGGAAAAAGTCCTCCTCGGTCTTGAAGTCCTTCACGTTGGCATAGTAGCGCCGCCCGCGCCACGGACGCCATTCCTCGACGCGCTCGACCCACGCGGGCACCGGCTCGTCGTCGGGAATCATCCCTTTCCAGAAGTCGATCTCGTGCCCGCGGACGAAATGGGTCGAGCCGAACGACTGAACGTACCCATGCGCCGGGTCTTCCCAGTAGTGATAGTGGTCGGTGACGATGGCGGTCGAATAGCCCGCTGCGTCGAGCAGGCGCGGCAGGCGCGCGTCGTCGGGTTCCAGCGGTCCCCACGGACGCCACATCAGTTCCTTGCGCCCGGCGAAAATCTCGCGGCGGGCGGGCATACACGGCAGGCTGCCGACGAAATGGTTATCGAACCGCCACGCCCTGCGCGCGAACGCTTCGAGATTCGGCGTCTGAATGGGGTTCGGGGCATACGCCGACAGGTGATGGCGGTTCAGGCTGTCGATCAGAATCAGGATCAGGTTCATGGCGGCTCCTTGACGCAATGGACTGAATTCTCGGTCGAGCGATAGACAGTTAGCTCAGCAGCGTGCGAAGCGCCGCCACGTTCTCCGATAGACGTACGGACAGGATGCGCGCCAGGTATTCGTGCAGGGCGGCGGCTGCCGAGGGCGCTACCGCGCGCATTTGTTCCAGCGCGTCGGGGGACAGGCTGAAGACGGTCGTTACCTGCTCGGCAACAATCGAAGCGGTGCGGGCGCGCGTTAGATAGAAGCTGATCTCGCCCAGAACCGACCCGGCAGTTGCCGTCGCCACGCGAATGGTCGTTTGCGCGTCAAGTTCCAGTTGAATACTCAACAAACCGGACTCGACAAAGTAGAGGTCGGTTGTCTCATCACCCTGGCGAACGAGGTACATCCCCGGCGCGAGCTCGTGACGGATAAAATACTCCAGAACGTGGGCGGCAGTCTGGTCGCCCATAATGTTTTGCAGATGTTCCTGCAAAGAGGTGGCGCTGCCCATCGGCGTCACCTGCTCATCCTGCAAAACTCTGTTTTCACACCATTCAATGCCGCGATCCATCTCCGGGTAGAGCAAACAGCGGTTGGCTGCCTGATCCAGCTTGAGACGCTTTGCCATGTTTTCGGAAAGCGATGTAAGCACCAGTGAGATGTCGTAGCGCAGGCACAGATTTTGGAGCCGCCCGAAGCTCAGAACTGCCGACGAATCGAGGTTCGAGACCTGTCGAAAATCGAGGACGAGGTGACGCAGGGCGCGCTCCGCGTTTTGCGACGTCACGTGCTGGCGGATCATCTCGTACAGGCTGTTGGCGGTGCCGAAAAAGAGGTAACCATGAAGCTGAAGGATGAGAATTTGATGCCCCAGTTGTTGAAGGGCGCGGAGTTCGTCCGGGGCGCGAATAATCGTGCTGCGATAGGTCTCCCCCGTGAACATCTGTTTGACCACGCTTTGCCGGCTGTATTCCACCAGGAACAGGATGCACGCCGCCACCACACCGATTACAACGCCTTCGAGGTAGCCGCCAACGGTGACGACGGCGAGAATGAGAGCGACGACGAAGTAGTCGGCGCGCGGCATTCGATTCCACGAGTCGTAAAGCCATTCGACCAGCAGGCTAAAACCGAGGAACGCCACCAGCCCGCCGAGGACTGCCTTCGGCAGCAGCGACAAAATCTGGTTGCCTGCCAGCCCGACCAGCGCCATGAGCACAGCCACCGTCAGCCCGGTGACACGGCTGTTGGCTTGCATCATGTAACCGATCAGCGTCGGGCTTAGCCCGTGATAACTGGGTAAGCCGCCAAAAAACGCCGACGTGATGTTGCCGAGACCGGCTGCTTTTAGCTCGCGATCAAAGTCAATTTCCTGTCCGCTGGCAAGTTCTAGCCCGCTGCAATTCAGGAGCAGGGAAATGACGCAGACGATGACAACTACAACCAACCGCGCTCCCTGGCTCAGGATCAGGCTCCAATCCAGCGATGCCAGGTTGGATGGAAGCGGGGTATAGCCGCTTGCGATGTCGTCGGGAAAGGGACCGAGCAGCAGTCCGAGGCGCGAGGCGTCACCTGTGGAGGTCCCTGTTGTGACCAACGCCGCGTAAAACAGGACAACTGCCCCGGCAACCAATAGTGGGACCAGGAGTGGATGTTTGCTGCGTCGTGTCGCGGCAAGAAGCACCAGCGCGAACAATAACCCCGGACCCCATTGAATGAACTGCTCCGGTTGAAAGTATGCAGACACGCTGGCGTCGGTTGGGCTGCCCCCGGACATGATGCCGAAACCGCCCCGCAGCAGCAGCCAACCGGTGCCCGCCAGAAAGCCGCCGATGACCGGATAGGGAATGAAGCGGATCAGCCGTCCCAGACGCAGAGTCCCGAACGCCAGCATCATCACCCCGACCAAGAGCGTCGCCAGCAGAATCGCCGCGGTAATGGTGACGTATTTCAAAGTCGAGTCGGCGGTCGATGCCATCGCCGCGACAATAGGAGCGAGCATGAGCGCAATGATGACCGTCGGACTAGCCTGTGGAATGCCAATTGCCCCGCGATAACCGCTGGTGAGCGCCAGAACCGCGGCGGCAACAGCCGTTCCTATCAAAATCATGGTGATGCCCTGTCCGAGATGATCGGGCAGGGTATCGGCGTAGATCAGGGCGGCGCAGGAAATCGTGATAACGACGCTGAGGCTGCCCGCGATCAGCCCGGCGGCAGCGCCTCGGAGCCAACCGAGCGCTGGAACGATGGTTTTCGCCATCCGTGTTGAAGTCCAGGAATGAGATGCAAGACGACGCATTATATCGCGCGGAGACTATTGTGAAAGCGAGCGGCGGAACGCGCTCACAGCAGACGCCGGATACGCCTCGATCACTGATACCCCTGCGCCTGTAGATTAAAGAGTTCTGCGTATAACCCTTGATTCGCCATCAGCTCGGCATGGGTTCCAATTTCGAGGATTCGCCCGCTGCCAAGAACCGCAATGCGGTCAGCCATGCGAACGGTGCTGAAACGATGGGAAATGATGACCGCCGTTTTCGTCTTCGTGAGTTCGACAAAGCGCAGGAACGTGTCATATTCCGCTTGAGCGTCGAGGGCGGCGGTCGGCTCGTCCAGAATGATGATTTCCGCGTCCGCCATATAGGCACGCGCCAGCGCAATTTTTTGCCACTGCCCGCCGGAGAGCTCCGTCCCGGTGCTGAACCGTTTGCCTAGCTGCTGATCGTATCCACCGGGCAGCGATTCAATCACCTCGTCCGCCATGCTTTTGACTGCGGATTGTTGAACACGCGCCTGATCGTCGATGTTGTCGATCATGCCAACGCCGATGTTCTCGCCAGCGGTAAAGTTGTACTGGACAAAATCCTGAAAGATGGCGCTAAACAGCGTGCGGTATGCCACCGGATCGAAGGCGCGAATGTCGATACCGTCGAACAGAATGCGTCCTGCGGTCGGTTGATAAAGTCCCAACAGAAGTTTAATGAGAGTGGTTTTCCCCGACCCGTTCCTGCCGACGAGCGCCAGTTTTTCACCGGCGTGGAGTTCAAATGAAAGATTCTGAATGACATCCTCAGCGGCGCCGGGATAGCGAAAACTGACATTTTCGAGTGTGATCCCCCGTTCCAGCGACGGCGGTACTTCCCTCGGTTCCAGAACAGTCGTGGGAACCACCTGCAAATCGATAAACTCAAAATAATCTTGCAAATACATGGCGCTGTTCGTGATGCTGGTAAAGCGAGAAAAGATTGCCTGAATCTTTCCTTGCAGCCGGTTGAACGATCCTGCCAGGAAGGTCAAATCGCCAATGGTAATGACGCCATTGACGGCGCGATAAATGATGATCCCATAGGCAAGATAGTAGGCGGCGCTGCCGACCAGATTAAACAGGCTTCCCCAGGCGGCGCGCCGGATCGCGAGGCGGCGGTTGTCCTGGAAAAATCGCTCGGCGAGGTCTGTAAACCGCTCGCTGATATAGCCTGATAAATTGAATAACTTCACCTCTTTGGCGCTTTCGTTGGTGGCGCCGATGTAGGAAAGATAGTTCAGCATACGGCGTTCGGGCGTCCACCGTTTCGCCAGGGCGTAACCGGATTGACTGAACTTCAGCTCGCTGACAAAGGCAGGCACGATGGCTAGGATCAGCAGGGCAATCAGCCACGGCTCGACGATGACCAAG
>CALMDI010000568.1 GCA_937864975.1 uncultured Chloroflexota bacterium
GGCGGCGAGGTCAAGCTGAGTACGGGCGCGCAGCAGGTTATCGAGAGGAACGCGATCCAGCCCTGCCTGTCGCAGCCGAGCCTCACTTGCATTCCATGCGCTCGCGAGGTCGCCGAACGCCTGAAGAAGCTGCGCCAGTCGTTTCGGTCCGATTTCCGGTACCAGACTGAAGCCAAGCCAGTATTTTCGGTCATTCACAGAGTTGGCTAAACTCGACGGCGGCGAATACTGCGCTCAGCATATCAGGCTGCGCTTTTGCATGTCAAGCGGAAAGTTATCAATGCAAATTGCGGTCTACGAAGGAAGCAGACCATCCGGTGGGTTCACGACGACCACGCCTTCGCCAATGTCGGTGCGGAGAATCGTCTCGTCGGTGACGGGAATGAGGACTTCGCCATAGGTGGGGCTGTCCACCACATAAACGTCATTCGCCCCGGTTTCGAGGACATCTGTGAGCGTGCCAAGCGTGGTATCGTCCGCGAGCTTGACGGTCAGCCCGATCAGCTCGTAGAGATAGAATTCGCCCTCTTCAAGAGGAACCGCGTGTTCCAGGTCGATCATGACGAACAAGCCGCGCAGCCTGTCCACGTCATCACGGTCGTTCATCCCCGCAAGCTTCAGCAGCCCGTAATCCTGGTGCATCCGCATGTGCTCGACGCGGTAAGGCTTCGCGTTTTCGTCGTCCGTGTCGTCGCCCAGGTAAACGGTTTCAAGCTCTGGAATGCGTTCCGGGTGGTTGGTGAGGATACGCATACGCGCTTCCCCGCGCACGCCGTGGGGTCGCAAAATCTCGCCCAGTAAGAGATATTTCGGAGTTTCGCGCACCATTCGCTTAGAGAATCTTGAGGATAATCCGCTTGTTGCTGTGGGCGGTTTCCTGAACCTGAAGCAGCGTCCGCATGGCGTTGGCGACACGCCCGCTTTTGCCGATGATGCGCCCGGTATCGTGCTGCGCGACATGCAGCTCGAGAATGAGCGAATTGCCGGTCGCGCGCCGCCGCACCTTCACCGCCGTCGGATCATCCACCAGACTTTTCGCGATATACTCGATTAACTCTTCCATAGTTGTTCAAACCCTATTGGTATAACGGGCGGCAACGCATCCTCCGCTTCCCTTCCCAAAGTCGCGAAGGGAGTGCCCTACACTGCCCTGTCTGGTTCCCCCTCCATGAAATCGGGGAGGGGGTCAGGGGGTGGGGTCAAAAGCGGAGGGACAAAGGTTGTCTCATTCAAGCGGCTTACTTATTTTCCTTTGGCTTCATGGTGCCTTCGCCTGCTGCTGGCGAGGGGAAGCGCGTCTTGAGGCTGACCGGACCGGCGGCAGCTTTGGCGGCGTTCGCCTCTGCGACCAGCACGTCCACGGCTTCGCCCTGGCGCAGGCGCGCGAAGCGATCCAGCGTGCCGGTGTGCTTCAGAATCGTGCGGACAGCCTCGGTCGGCTGCGCGCCAACGCTCAGCCAGTGCAGCACACGGGCTTCATCCACGATTTCCGTGGACGGGCGGGTGCGCGGGTTGTACTGACCGATGACCTCGATATAAGCGCCATCCCGCGCGTTGCGCTGGTCGGTGATGACGATACGATAGCTCGGCTGCTTCTTCAAGCCGACACGACGGAGACGAATACGGACCATTTGCTCTCTTGCTCCTAAACTATCGCTTCCATGCACCCCGAATGGGCGGGAAGCCACTGGCACGGATAACGTGACTCAGTTGCGGAAGGGTGGTCATCCCCTAGCGCATTAAGCCGGGTGGTGTCATCCCCGGAAAGCCGGGAAAACGACCTTTACGCACCTGACCCATGAGTTTCTGCATGTCATTGAACTGCTTCAGCACGTCGTTCACTTCGCGCACTTCGACGCCGCTTCCGGCGGCAACGCGCTTCTTGCGGCTGGCGTTCAGCACGCGCGGGTTGGCGCGCTCCTTCGACGTCATCGAATTGATGATCGCCTCGACGCGCCGGATGCGCTGTTCCATCTCTTCCTCGTCGATCTGCTCCCTCAGCTTGCCCATGCCGGGAATCATGTTTATCAACGAGGCAATCGACCCCATTTTGCGGATTTTCTGAAGCTGTTCCAGAAAATCCTGAAGCGTGAACTGATTTTCCAGCAGCTTCTTTTGCAGCTTCAGCGCTTCACGCTCGTCGAACGCCTCTTCGGCTTTCTCGATCAGCGTGAGCACGTCGCCCATGCCGAGAATGCGCGACGCGAGACGGTCGGGGTGGAACGGCTCGAAGCCATCCAGCTTTTCCGACGTGCCGAGGAACTTGATCGGTACTCCGGTGACCGCGCGCATCGACAGCGCCGCGCCGCCGCGGGCATCGCCGTCGATCTTGGTCAGAATGAGACCGGTGATGCCGAGGCGCTTGTTGAAGCCGTCCGCGATGTTGACCGCTTCCTGACCCGTCATCGAGTCCGCGACAAGCAGGATTTCCACCGGGTTCGTGCGCCGCTTGATTTCCTCAAGCTCACGCATCAGCGTGTCGTCAATTTGCAGGCGACCCGCCGTGTCGATGATGACGACTCCGGCGTTGCTGTCTTTCGCTACCTTCATGCCGTGCGAGACGATGTCTGGGGGCTTGACCTGCGTGCCTTCCTCGAAGTAGGGCACGCTGACCTGCTTCGCCAGCGTCACCAACTGATCGACGGCTGCGGGACGGTACGTGTCGGCGGCGATCATGAACGGCTGGCGACCGTCGCGCCGAAGCTGAATTGCAAGCTTGGCGGCAGTTGTCGTCTTGCCCGACCCCTGAAGCCCGACGAGCATGATGACGTGAGGCTTGATGCTGCCCGAAAAGTTCAGGCGTCCCGGCTCGCCCAGCGTTTCCATGAGTTCTTCGTGGACAATCTTGACAAGCTGCTGTCCCGGCTTGAGGCTCTTTTGAACCTCCGCGCCGACCGCGCGTTCTTTGACGCGGCGCACGAAGTCCTTGACGACCGGCAGCGCGACGTCGGCTTCGAGAAGCGCCATGCGAATTTCGCGCATCCCGGTATCGACGTCCTGCTCGGTCAGCTTGCCAACGCGACCTAACTTGTCAAACGTCTCTTGTAAGCGTTCGGTGAGGGCTTCAAACATCGGTGACCATTTCCATTCAGC
>CALMDI010000569.1 GCA_937864975.1 uncultured Chloroflexota bacterium
GGTCAATGACAAGGAAAATGATGCCGTTATTAGAGCTGGTACCATGCCACCACAAGTGAAGCCGATGTCAGCTGCCAACTCGCCTGCTGGCTCGCCGTCAAGCTGTTGTCGAGGCTGCGGATCGGGTTGGGCGGGTACGTCACCTCGAGGATGAAGTCGGCGAACATGAAATCGACCACCGGGCGCGCGCCGGTCATGGCGGCTCCGGTACACATGCCCACGAAGCCGCGCTCGACAATTGGCGTGTCGCGCAGCCGCATCGCGCCGTACTGGTCGTACAAGCCGAGGGTGGTGTTGAAATTGCCGCCTCGCGCGCCGATGCCTTCCCCGACGACAAAGATCGTCGGGTCTTTCGCCATCTGCTCGGAGAGCGCTTCGCGCGCGGCTTCCGTAAACGTCAGCTCACGCATGTTGGGCTTCCTCGCGTGCCGCGCCGTAAATGTGGTTCATCACCGTCGCCGGATCGGGGTAGGGACTCTGTTTGGCGAACTCGACCGCTTCCTCGACCAGCGCCTTGATCTCCGACTCAACCGCCTCAAAGTCGGCGGCGTCAATCATGCCCTCGTCCAGCAGGCGCTGGCGGTAGGTCTCAATCGGGTCGCGCTTCTTCCACGCATCGACTTCTTCCACCGTCCGGTAGCCCGCGTCGCGCATTCCCTCGGCGTGTGCCCGCGTGCGATAGGTTTTGCACTCGATCAGCGTCGGTCCTTCGCCGCGCCGCGCCCGCTCGACGGCTTCGCGCGCCGCCTCGTAGACCGCCATGATGTCGTTGCCATCCACGCCGACGCCGGGAATGCCATAGGTGCGCGCCCGCGCCGCCACGTCCTGGTTTCTGGTCGCGTAGGCGAAGGGAACTTCGGTCGCGTACATGTTGTTCTCGCAGACAAAAATCGTCGGCAGGTCCCAGATGGCTGCCATGTTGACACCCTCGTGGAACGCGCCGTTATTCACCGCGCCATCCCCGAAAAACGCCACGCCGACACGATCTGTATTCTGAAGTTTGAAAGAGTACCCCGCGCCGGTCGCCTGCAAAATGCACGGTCCGACGATGCCGCTCGTCCCCATCATGCCGACTTCCGGCTTGAACAGGTGCATACTGCCGCCGCGCCCCTGCGAGCATCCCGTGACCTTGCCGAACAACTCGGCGGCGACCTCGCGCGGGGGGACGCCCTTCGCCAGCGCGTGCCCGTGCCCGCGATGCGTGCTGAACACGGCGTCGTCGTCGCGCAGGTGGGCGCACACGCCCGTCGCGACGGCTTCCTGCCCGACGTAGGTGTGGCACGGTCCGGGAATCAAGCCCATCGCGTGGGCGCGCGCCATCTGTTCCTCCGTCCGTCGAATGGTCAGCATCGTCCGGTAAAGGCTCAGATGCTGCGGTTGGGTCAACTGCGATAACTCTGTCATGCCTATCCTCGATTCAGGTCGCCTGCTTCTGCGGCTCGTTCACGGGCGTGCGCGGTCGCTCGCCGCGCAGGACACGCACCACATCTTCCGTACCCTTGACGCGCACCTCGTTGGTCGACTCTTCCGAATACCAGCCCGCGTGCGGCGTCAGCCAGATGCGCGGCTCGTTCATCAACGGGTGATCGGGCGTGGGTGGCTCCTTCAGCAGCACGTCCAGCGCCGCGCCCGCCAGCCGTCCCGCCTGTACCGCTTCCACCAGCGCTGCTTCGTCGACCAGCGCGCCGCGCGCCGTGTTAATCAAAAAGGCGCTCGGTTTCATTTTCGCCAGCGTTTCGCGATTGATAATCCCACGGGTCTCCTCGGTCAGCGGCGAGTGAAGCGTCAGGTAATCGGACTCGCGCCACAGTGTTTCCAGATCGACCGATTCGACGCCGTCTGCCGCCATTTTGTCGGCTGGCACAAACGGGTCATACACGATTACGCGCATTCCCAAGCCGCGCCCCTTGAGCGCCGATGCGCGCCCGATGCGTCCATAACCGAGCACGCCATAGGTGAGATCGCTCAGGC
>CALMDI010000570.1 GCA_937864975.1 uncultured Chloroflexota bacterium
CGTTGTGGTTGATCTTGACCATGAACGGAATCTTGTGCGCGTATTTGCGCGCCACCGCGCCGAGCACGCCAAATGTCGAGGCGACGGCGTTGCAGCCGCCCTCGATTGCCAGTTGGACAATCTTCTCCGGGTCAAAGTAGATGGGGTTTTTGGCGAACGACGCCCCCGCCGAATGCTCGATGCCCTGATCGACGGGCAGAATCGACAGGTAGCCGGTGCCGCCGAGCCGTCCGTGATCGAACATCGCTTGCAGGCTGCGAAGCACCTGCGGCGTGCGGTCGGTTTCCCCCATGACGCGCGATACGAAATCGGGACCGGGCAGGTAGAGATTTTCCTTCAGGATGGTGGTCGACGTGTGGTTGAGCAGCGCGTCGGCTTCGCTGCCCAATAATTCGGCAATACGGTCAATCGTAACCGTAGTTTCTCGATTGGCAGTGATAACCATCGCGAATCCTTTCTCACTCGATTACGGTGTCTCGAATGGAGGTTAGTATACCACAGCGAACAGTCACCCCCTACGGCGCGGTACAATCGAATCGAGAGTAAGATAGCGGTAAATCATCCCATGCCAACAGGCGGTTAACGAAGCAGCGAGCCATCCCCATGCCCGCCCGACAGGATCGCCCTCCGCCCTTCCGCGCGCCGCGCCTTCTCTCCACGCTGCTGGAGCCGACGGCGACGGTCAAAGACCCGCAAGCTCGCCGTCGCGCTCGCCTGCTCGCGTCGATCCTCATTCCGTTTGCGCCGATGCTGTTTGGCATCACCCAGTGGACGTGGATCGATGACCGGCTCGCCGCCTACTTCGCCCTCGGCTCGGCGCTGTGCGTCTTCGGCTATATCGTGAACCGGAAGGGTCACTCGACCCTCGCGGCAAGCCTGCTCGTCGGCTGGATGTTCTTTGAGCCATATGTGGGTGTATACCTTCAGGCAAAAACCGGGATGCCCGGTGTCGACGCCTTCCTGATGTTCACCGCCCTCTCCATTATGCTGGCGTATCTGCTGTTCCCGGCGACCGTGGTCATCATCGTCGCCCTGCTCAACATACTGGGACTGTCGCTGACGCCGCTGGTTCTGCCCGAAGTCTCGCTCGAATGGGCGCTGTTCCTGCTCCTGTTCATCCTCGCCGTCACGGGCATGATGGTCACCGCCGCCATCCTCCGCCAGTTGGATCAGCGGCAGCTTGCCGAGCAGTCACGGGCGCTGAGCGAGAGCGAAGCCCGTTACCGCCGGTTGTTTGAAGCCGCGTTCGAGGCGCTCATCGTCCACGATCAGGGCATCATTCTCGACGCGAACGCGGTCGTGGAGCAGATGCTTGGCTATCGACTTGCGGAGACGACCGGACGCCCGATCACCGCCTTCGTGCTGCCGGAGGAGTGGGATCGAGTGGAAGCGCAGCTTCGGCTGCCCCGCCCGGAACCCTTCGAGGCGACGTTTCTCAGGCGCAGCGGCAAGCCCATTCAGATTGAAGCGCTGACGAAAGAATACGTGTTTGAAGGTCGCAACGTCAGCGTGATCGCCCTGCGCGACCTGACCGAGCGCAAGCAGGCGGAAGCCGAGCGGCTCGACCTGGGGCTGGAACGGGAAAAGCGCAAAGTCCTCGTGCGCTTTATGAACAATCTGTCCCACGACCTGCGAACGCCGCTCACCGTCATTAAAACCTCGCTCTACCTCCTTAAGCGGCTGATGCGCGATCCGGCGCAGCGCGACCATCAAATTCAGGTCATGGAATCGCAGTTGCAGCATCTCCAGCGCCTGATGGACGACCTGCTGAATATGTCTAATCTCGACCGAGGCGACGCCGACCGCTTCGAGTTTCGGCGGATCGCGCCGAACGGAATGATTATGGCGCTGATCGAGGAACATCTTGCCCTCGCGCGCCGCAAACATCACCAGATCATTCTCGAAGCGTCCGACCCGCTGCCGGAACTGCTCATCGACAAAGACCAGGTCAGGCAGATGCTCAAACATATCCTGCTCAACGCCATTAATTACACACCCGACGGCGGCACGATCACGATCTCGACCGGCATTGAAGGCGAGCACGCCGTCATTCGCGTGCAGGACAGCGGCATTGGCATTGCCGCCGATGATCTGCCCTACATCTTCGACTATTTCTTCCGCGCCGAAAGCGCCCGCAGAACGGATCGCGGCGGCACCGGGCTGGGGCTGACCATCGCGCGCAAAATTGCCGAAGCGCACGACGGATCGATACAGGTAACGAGCGCGTTGGGCAAAGGCAGCACCTTCACGGTTCGCCTGCCGCTGAACGGAACACTCGGCGCCAGCGGCGAAGACGGCGAGCGCGCCCATCTGCAAGATAGCGAGCGCTAGGTTGCGCCCGGCTTTTGCCGCTGCCAGAATAGGCTTACTCTCCCGACTACACGCCTTCTTACCCGCATGAGCGACCAGCGAGCGTCCATTCCGAACGCGCCCCCCGTATCGTATGCCGAGCTGGCGCGGCTGTTTCTGCGCCTGAGCCTGATGGCGTTCGGCGGTCCGGTCGCGCATCTGGCGATGATGGACGACGAGATCGTCACGCGGCGCGGCTGGCTCACACGCGATCACTTTCTCGACCTGATCGCGGCGACGATGACCGCGATGACATCGAGCGACTGCAGAGTGTGACTATCGACCATAGCGCCTGTTGTTGATGCCGCTGCTTACGTGGTTGCTTTAGCGAGTGATACAGCAAGTACATTCCGCCCCCGACAAACGCCGCCCTGTCCTCATCCTCACCCGCACATCGGCGCTGCGCTTTCTCACCGGTATCACCGTCGCCCCCATTACCTCGACCATTCGCAGCATTCCCAGCGAAGTTTTGCTCACGCCCGAAGCAGATGGCGTGTTGAACGCCTGCGCCGTCAACCTGGATAACATCCAGACGGTGCAAAAGGCGCAACTTGGTGCGTTGCTCACCACGCTTTCGGCCTTGCGGATGCGCGAGGTCGAGCCCCGGCTGCCGA
>CALMDI010000571.1 GCA_937864975.1 uncultured Chloroflexota bacterium
TCGGCGTCACACGCGCCGACTTCGATCCCATCGAGCAGGCGACGATGGTCGAGGGTGACATGGCAAAGGCGAAGCGGCTGGTCACGCCTTCCATGCTGCGGATCGGCATTGTCGGCACCGCGCGCGACCTGATCGAGCGGCTGGAAATGCTGGTTGCGCTTGGCGTGCGCCATCTCAGTCTCGGTCCGCCGCTCGGACCTGATCCGCTGGCGGCGGTCGAGATGGTCGGGCGCGAGGTGATTCCCTATTTCAGGAAATCCCTGTGAGCCGCAAAGGCGCAGAGAAATGATGGAGTCACAGCGCGTAGGGGCGCGGCGGTGCGCCTTCTTAAAACTGAAGGCAGTGAAGCGGCTCCCGCGCGGCGCGCTTTGCGGTTAAAATCCGTGGCTTCTGGCATTCGAGAGACGCTGAAAATTTTTATGCCGCATGACTTTGAGCTTTACGATCTGCGCGTCACCGTGGTCGCCATCGAAGGACGCTCCGTTTGCAGCATGAGCGTCGGCGATTATTTCGAGCTGACCGAAAGCAGCCGCCTGCGTATTCCCGAAGGCAGTACCTTCTGCATTTACGCGCTCAGCGCCGTCCTGCCGCTGCTCGCTGCCAAGCAGCGCCAGCTTGCCGCCAACGACTGGATGGAACGCGATTCGCTCGTCGCCTGCCCCGACCCTGAGGAGCGACTCATCATGAAGATCGAGCGTATCGCCAAGCGCCGCATGGACAGCGACGAACTGACCTGATTTCTGAGCCGGAACGAGCGCAAAGGAAACCTGCGTGACGACTCATCATTTCAACCCGACCCGTTATTACACCGCGATAGGCTCCTGGGAGCCGGTGCTCCGACTTGTGGATGGCGACACGGTAATCACCACCACCGTCGACGCCTGGGGTTACGATTCGCGCGGGCAGCAGGTCACGCGCGGCGGTAATCCCATGACCGGACCCTTTTACATCGAAGGCGCCGAACCGGGCGACACGCTGGTGTTCCAGATCGACTCGATTACCCCGAACCGCCCATTCGGCTGGACGAACCACGTCTTCGCAACCAATGTCGTCGAGCCGGATTTCGTCCTTGAGCTTCCGCAGATCGACGGCATCGCTGAGTGGCGTATCGACGTCGAGGCGGGAACGGTCACGCTGGTAAAACCGGAAACGAAGCTGGGGCAGTTCTCGCTCCCCCTCGCGCCGATGATCGGTTGTTTCGGCGTTGCGCCCGCGGGTGATCAGGCTATCTGGACCGCGACCAGCGCCGAGCACGGCGGCAACATGGATTACCGCGGCTTCGCGGCGGGCGTCACGGTCTATCTGCCCGTGTTTGTGCCCGGCGCGCTGCTGCACCTGGGCGATGTTCACGCCATACAGGGGCATGGCGAAATTGTCGGCACGGGTGTTGAGGTGTCCGCCGACGTGCAGTTCACCGTGCGCGTCGTCAAAGGCAAGCATATCGGCTTGCCGCGAGGCGACGACGGCGCGTATATTTTCACGGCGGGCAACGCGCGCCCGCTCGATCAGGCGCTTCAGCACGCGACCACCGAAATGGCGCGCTGGCTGGTGCAGGATTACGGGCTGGACGTGCTCAGCGCGAGCCTACTCATGGGGCAGGCGGTCGAATACGAAGTCGGCAACGTCTTCGATCCCGCCTACACCATGATCTGCAAGCTGCCCAAGCGCCTGCTTGAGCCATATTGGAAGGGCTAAAAACTCAAAATACAGAAGAATGACGAACGTGAGACATCATAAATTAACCCTCTGTTCCTCTGTCTCGCTTAGGGGGTCTGCGCTTCGCGCAGACTGCGGAGCGGTTGTGCCCGCGTTCGCCCAACCGCCGTAGGCGGTCGGGTCTAG
>CALMDI010000572.1 GCA_937864975.1 uncultured Chloroflexota bacterium
GGTGTGATGTAGCTATGGGCGGTGATTACGTGCTGCCTGGTTTCCTTGACCTCGTGCTTGGGCGATCACTATACTTCGCCGTTAGTGAGGACGCAAGCTGCCGGGCGATGACTCGTGCTCCCGACAATGATCTGGTCGTAGCAGTGGATGGCGGGCAGTCCAGCACGTTAGCGCTGGTGGCGACGCTTTCCGGTCAGATATTGGGGATCGGGTGGGGCGGACCCAGCAATCATATTCACGAGCCGGGGGGTGTGGAGCGGCTGGAAAGCGCCCTGCGCGATTCGATTTCCGCGGCGCTGCACACCGCCGGACAGACCGTGGAGCGCGTTCGCTACGTGTGTCTGGGCATGTCGGGGGTCAGCCCGCTGGCGGGCGAAATCGCGCAGTCGCTGGCTCCTCAGGCGCGCATCCTCGTCCATCACGACGCTGTGACGGCGCTCGCGGGCGCAAGTATCTGCCAGCCGGGAGTCATCGTGATCGCGGGAACGGGCGCGGTGGCGTATGGCGAACGCGGCGATGGGCGCTCGGCAAGGACGAGCGGTTGGGGCTATATTATGGGCGATGAGGGCAGCGGCTACGACCTCGGCTGCGGAGCGCTGCGCGCGGCGGCGCAGGCGAGCGACGGGCGCGGTCAGCCTACGATGCTGCTGGAACGGATTCCGCAGCACTTCGGTCTGGCAGACCTGCGAGCCGTCCATCGGGGCATTTACAGTCACCAGATCACGCGCCCGCAGATTGCAAGTCTCGCGTCGGCAGTGGGCATGGCAGCGAAGGATGGCGACGACGTCGCGCAAAATCTGCTGCGCGCGGCAGGCGAGCATCTGGCGACCGCCGCCGTCGCGGTGATCGAGACGCTGGAAACGCTCGAAACGGGGATGAGCGTCTACACGAGCGGCGGCGTGTTCCTCGCGGGCGAAGCGATACTGACCACGTTCCGGGAAACGCTGCAGGCGCACTCGCCTGCCAGCACCGTACGCGAGACGGCTTTCAGCCCGATTATGGGCGCGTTGCTGCTTGCCCTGCGCTCGGCGGGAGTGGCGCTGGATGAGACTATGTTGCGAACGCTGCGGGAAAGCGCGCCACAGGCTGCGATCTCGAAGCAAGCCGCCCAACACCCATGAGAAAGAAGAGTATGGAGCCTGTCCGCGCTCACATCGAGAACTCGCCCTTTTACAGCCTGCTCGCGCCGCTGAAGCACGGGCTGATTGTCTCCTGCCAGGCGCGCGACGACGAGCCGACGAATGACCCTGCCATTCTGGCGGCGATGGCAAAAGCCGCCGCGCTCGGCGGCGCGGTCGCCATTCGCGCCAACAAACCCGCCAATATCCGCGCTATTCGGGCTGCGGTCGACGTGCCCATTTTCGGTATATACAAGCAGGATTACCCGGACTCGCCCATCTACATCACGCCGACTCTGGCGGAAGCGCGGGCGATTGTCGAGGCGGGATGCGACATTCTGACGATGCAGGCGACGAATGAACCGAGACCCGACGGCGAGTCGCTTGCCGATTATCTGGGCGCGTTGAAACGGGAATTTCAGGTGCCGATCATGGCGGACGTTTCAACCGTTGAAGAAGGCATTACAGCGGAGGCGCTGGGCGCGGATTTAGTGGCAACCACGATGTCGGGCTACACGCCGTACAGCCGCCAGTTGGCAGAGCCGGATTTGCAGTTAATTCGCGAGCTGGCAGCGGCAGTTCCGGTGCCGGTCATCGCGGAAGGTCGCATCGCCACGCCCGACGAGGCGCGCAAGGCGTTGGAGATGGGCGCTTATGCCGTCGTGGTCGGCTCGATGATTACGCGCCCGAACCATATTACGGCACACTTTGTCCGGGGTATGAAAGCGAGCAGCAACCCATGACTAAGAATTATTTCATCGTCGATACCGACCTTCATCCCGCGCCCGACCCGAAGCGGATCATGGACTTTCTGCCCGAACCGTGGCGCACGCGCTATGCCAGCGGCAGCCGTGGACCGGGGCACCTGGGCTACTGGAACCCGAACGGCTACATGCGCTCCGATACGCTGCTCCCGGATGGCACCCGCATCGAAGAAAGCGCGGCGGCGCTGGCGAAGCATTTTCTGGATGTCTATGGTATCGACTATGGTATCCTCAACCCGGAATACAGCCTTTCGGTGCTTCTGTCGCCGGAAGCCGAGTATGCCGCGAGCGTGGTTTCGGCAACGAATGATGTCTTTATTCACGATTGGCTCCCGGTGGACGAGCGTTTTCGCGCCTCGATCATGGTGGCGATGGCAGACCCACAGCTTGCGGCGCGGGAAATCCATCGCCTGGGCGACCATCCGGGCGTCGCGCAGGTGTTGATGACCAGCGCGTCCCATATGCCGCTCGGCAACCGTTATTTTCACCCGATCTACGAGGCTGCCGTCGAGCATAATCTTCCGGTCGGCATTCATCCCGGTCTTGAGGGGCTGGGCATTTCCGGCGCGCCGACCTCGGCGGGTTACCCATCGAACTATCTGGAGTGGCACACCGGACTGGTATCCAGCTACATCACGCAGTTGGTCAGCCTCGTGACCGAAGGCGTGTTCGCCAAATTCCCGACGCTGAAGTTTATCCTGATCGAAGGGGGCGTAAGCTGGCTTCCGGCGGTCATGTGGCGTTTTGACAAGAACTGGAAAGCGTTACGCAGCACAACGCCGTGGCTGGACCGCCCGCCGAGCCAGGTGATCCGCGATCACGTGCTGCTGACGACACAGCCGATTGAAGAACCTGAAAACCCAAATCATTTGAAAGCCATTCTGGACATGTTCGACGCCGGGCACATGCTCATGTTCTCCAGCGATTTTCCACACTGGGACGGCGATACGCCGGATTTCTCCGCGAGAGCATTTCCGAAAGAGATACGGGCGCGCGTGATGGGCGAAACAGCGCGGGAAATCTACCGGCTGCCGGAGCCGCAGTATGCCTGAACGGCGTCATGCGGTCGCGGCGGTGGGGGAAATCCCGCCCGGACAGCGCAAGCTCGTAGACGTCGACGGGCATTCCATTGGCGTGTTCAACGTCCACGGTACCTTTGTTGCCATCTTGAATGTCTGTCCTCACGAAAACGCGCCCGTGTGTCAGGGGCGCATCACGGGCACGACGCTACCGTCCGCGCCCGGCGAGTTCCGATGGGGGCGCGAAGGGGAAATCCTCGTCTGTCCCTGGCACGGCTGGGAATTCGACTTGATCACCGGGAAATGCCTGACCGACCGGCGAAAGCTGCACCGTTATCCGGTGATTGTCGAAGACGATACGCTCTACCTGACGCTGCGCGGTTGATCTGGTGTGCCACGACGCCGGAGGTGATGGGTAATGCTGGCTTTTTTCGACAGGGTACACGCGATTCTGCACGAAGCCGAACATAAAAACGCGGAGACGATTGAGCGCTGCGCCCATGACGTTGCCGACAGCCTTGCCAGCGGCGGCATTCTCCATACCTTCGGAACCGGGCACGGGCACATGCTGGCGGAGGAAATTTTTTATCGCGCGGGCTGCCTTGTCCCGGTCAATGCGATTCTCGACCCGACGCTGATGCTCCACGAAAGCGCGTTGAGCAGTTCCCGCGCGGAACGTCTGGCAGGCTATGCCGAGGTGGTGCTTTCTCGCTACCAGGTTGAACCGGGGGAGGTCATCATCATTGCCTCCAATTCGGGGCGCAACGCCGTGCCGATTGAAATGGCGCTGACCGCGAAAAATCGAGGTCTCAAGGTTGTCGCGATCACGTCGCTGATGCACGCCGAGTCCCAGCCTTCGCGTCACGCCTCCGGCAAGCGCCTCCACGAGCTCGCGGATTACGTGTTCGACAACTGCGGAATCGTGGGCGATGCCGCGCTTTCGGTTGCCGGAGTGAGCGAAAACATCGGACCAACCTCGACGATTGTTGGCGCGGCGCTGCTGCACGCCCTGCTCGCCGCGACTATCGAAAAGCTGGTCGAGCGGGATATTGATCCGCCCATCTTCCGAAGCGCGAACGTGGGGCAGGGCGATGACGTGAATGCTCGTTGGATAGAGCGTTATCGCGGGAGGCTGCGGCACCTGTAGAGCTTGACGTTCCGCGCGCTCAAGTAAGACCTGCCTATCCTGAACACGTCCAGAGGGTTTGGAGAATAACAATGCGCGCCCGGCGATTTCGCGTCCAGGCAGCGCTTATGTCTGTCCCGGATACCTTGTAAACAGGCGTCCCTTACCAGTTAACCCCGACTCTCATCGCTGAAAGGAACTTTCATGAACGCAATCACGCCACTGCGTGCCGGGAGGCGCGAGTGGATCGGACTTGCGGTCCTCATGCTGCCCACCCTGCTTATCGTCATGGACCTGACGGTGCTGCATCTGGCAGTTCCGCACCTGACCGCCGACCTTCAACCCAGCGGCACGCAACTGCTGTGGATTCTGGACATTTACGGGTTCATGATCGCCGGATCGCTCATCACGATGGGCACGCTGGGCGACCGGATCGGTCGCCGTCGGCTGCTGTTGATGGGCGCTGTCGGGTTCGGGGTGGCCTCGACGCTGGCTGCCTTCTCCACCAGCGCCGGGATGCTGATCGCGAGCCGCGCGCTGCTCGGCGTTGCCGGAGCGACGTTGATGCCCTCCACCTTGTCCTTGATCCGCAACATGTTTCTCGATCCCCGGCAGCGCACGGTCGCCATTGGGGTCTGGGTCTCCGGTTTCTCGGTGGGCGGCGCGATAGGACCGCTGGTGGGCGGGCTGCTGCTGGAGAACTTCTGGTGGGGGGCGGTGTTCCTGCTCGGCGTGCCGGTCATGGTAGTGCTGTTGATCGCAGGTCCGCTGCTGCTGCCGGAGTACCGCGATCCGAATCCGGGGCGGTTCGACCTGCTCAGCGCCGGTCTGTCGCTGGCGGCGGTGCTGCTGATGATTTTCGGACTTAAGCAGATTGCTCAGGATGGGTTGGGCTGGCTGCCGGTGCTGTCGATTGTGCTCGGGCTGGTGGTCGGCGCTGTCTTCGTGCGCCGCCAGCGTCAGTTAGCCGACCCGCTGATCGATCTGCGGCTGTTCCAGAAGCGCGCCTTCAGCGCGTCACTCGTCACGTACACGCTCGGCATCTTCGTTGCCTTCGGCTCGTTCCTCTTCGTCGCCCAGTATTTGCAGCTCGTGCTTGGGCTGTCGCCGCTGCAAGCGGGTCTGTGGGCGGTGCCCGGCGCGGTCTCAAGTATCGTCGGTTCCAATCTGGCGCCGGTGATCGTCCGCCGAGTGCGCCCCGCTTATGTCGTGGCTGCCGGGCTGGGGCTTGCGGCACTCGGCTCGTGGCTGCTTAGCCAGGTCGGCGTCGATTCGCTGGCGCTTATCGTGGTCGGGAACACGATTATGTCCTTTGGATTCGGTCTCACGTTCACCTTAACCGCCGATCTGGTTGTCGGGAATGCTCCGCCTGAGCGCGCGGGCGCTGCGTCGGCGATTTCCGAAACCGGCGCGGAGTTCGGCGGTGCGCTCGGTCTCGCGGTTCTGGGCACCATCGGCATGGCAGCGTACCGCATCGAGATCGCCGCTTCTCTCCCGCCCGGCGTCCCTCGCGACGTGGCGGAAGTCGTACAGGAAACCCTCGGCGGCGCGGCGGCGGTAGCCGGGCAGCTACCCGACCAACTCGGCGCGGCGCTGCTCGACGCGGCTCACGTCGCGTTTGTGCATGGGATGCAACTGGTCAGTGTGATTGGCGCTGTCGGGTTTGCGGGGCTTGCCATCCTGATCGCGATCCTGCTTCGGGATGTACAAACGCATTCCGAGCCGGAGCATCCGACGGAACCGGAATTCGAGCACGCGGAACAACCTCCGGCAGCGCGCCCGGAGCCCGAAATTCAACTCGGAGGCTGAGGCGTCACAGTTCGAGGTAAATGGCTGTGGCGTCATCATGCAGTTTGAAGCGCGGATAGACGTCGAACGTGCTATCGGCGGCTTCGAGCGCGCGTACGGCGTCCAGGTAACCCGACAAGCCATTGTGCTGAATCAGGTTCCACATGCTGCGAAAGCGCTTATTCTGCTGATCCGCGGTTTCTTCTAATGGACCGGGTAGGATCGCCCCGTCGCTCATGAGAAGCAGCGCGGACGCATTGGCGAGATCGACAACGCCGGTTTGCATATAGTCGGCAAGCTCTGGCAGACCGTTGATGACGCCGACGCCGACATCCGAATCGGGACGACCGTTCTTATCGACGTAATTGTGATAAAGCCCGTTCAAGCGATTCGCCTGGATGACCT
>CALMDI010000573.1 GCA_937864975.1 uncultured Chloroflexota bacterium
TGCTCAGACGACGACCATTCTCATTAGCAACTATGAAGAGGTGGGGCACGGCGGCGCGGCGGGCTTGCCCGATTCGCTGGCGGAACTGCTCACCATCGACATGGGCGCGCTGGGCGACGGGCAGAACGGCGACGAGTTTTCGGTCAGCCTGTGCGTGAAAGACAGCGGCGGTCCCTATCACTGGGCGATGACGGTCAAGCTGCGCCGCATTGCTCGCGCGCACAACATTCCGCTCAAGCCCGACATCTATCCGAGCTACCAGTCCGACGGTGCGGTCTACTGGCGCTCCGGCGGCAAAGGGCGCGTCGGGCTGATCGGACCCGGCATCGCGTCGTCCCACGCTTATGAACGCACGCACCGCGACAGCCTGATGCATTCGGCGCACCTGATCGCGCGCTATCTGCTGGAACCGGTCGAGGAATAAAAAAGGTACGGCAACCGCCGTACCCTTCGGAGAAGCCAATCTGTCGGTGGCTACCCGATGTCAATCACGCGGAAAATGCCGGTGTTGGAGTTCGGCAGCATGGTCACGCCGTACTCCGTGTCGCCGGGACCGTCAATCTGCAATTCGCTGCCCACCACGCGGCGGGCGCCGGAGTCGTAGCCGACTTCCGGGGACATCGCCCAGCGCAGCAAGCCGGACGACCCACCAAGCGCCTGCCAGATCGCGCCAAAACCACGCTGCGGCGTGAACAGCCCCACGGGAGCCGTCACATTGACGGTGGACGAGCCGTTCCACAGGTCGGGATAAACCGTGACGCGGCTGTCCGTATTGGTGAACACCCAGATTTGCCGCGTGTCCTGGAACCACATCATCACGCCGCCCTGGAACGGCTGCCAGGCGGTGAATACCTTCTCGACCGCGCGCGTATCGGCGACGACCACGCTTTGCGCTTCCGGCTGCGCGGCGACGACCCCCGCCGACAGGGCGAGCACGACGAATAAACTGACAACCCATCGCTTCATCATGACGTCCTCTCCATCCTTCCGAACGCGCGACTGCCGGCGTCCGGCTTCACTCCACGGTTAAACAGCCTATCCCGGTGGAACAGCGATCCTATGTCTTGACTCTACTCAATTTAGCACCAAACATCCCTTAAGAACACCGCGACCGGGCGCGGCCTCCTGATGTTCCAGTTTTGTACTACGGCGTCAGAATTGGGACGGCGCTGCAATTGCCAACTTCGCCAACGACGTCCGAGCGCACCCACGCGCCGTTCTCAAGCTGCCACCAGACGTAGCCATCCACGCCGGGAGTCTGCCCCGTCGCGGCGAGGCTCGTGCCTCCCATGAACATCCCCAACACCTCGGCATTCGTGCTTGGGCTGACGCGGAAGTTGACGTTGATGGGCGCCGCGATCATGCACTGGTTGTCGGGTGGCGCGGCTGCCTCTGCCTCGACGGGCGGCAGAACGACCGTTCCGGCGCAGGGACGCCAGCTTACATCTTCGACGGACGTCGTGCCCTCGGTCAACTGGACCCGCTCGGAGCCGTCCGCGCGTATGACAAAGGCGTGCGCCACCTGATTGACAGCCATAAATCCGCCGATAAACTGCCCGTCAGGCGATACGCTGCTGGCGGCGTCGGGCGTCGCGCTGTTGGTCAGATTGCGCTGATCGCTGCCATCGGCGTTCATGATGTAGATTTCAGGGTTGCCGTCGCGGTCGGTCGTAAAGACGATCTGCTGACCGTCCGGCGTCCACAGCGGCAGCGCGTCGATGGCTTCCTCGGTCGTGGTCAGCCGGCGCACATTGCCCCCGTTGGCGTTCATCACGTACAAATCCTTGTTCTCGTCGAACACCAGCTCAAAGGCAATCTGCGTGCCGTCGGGCGACCACGCGGGATAGCTTTCCTGCGAATCGCTGGTCGTCAACTGCTGGCGGTTGCTGCCATCGGCGTTCATGACCCAGATGTCGGTCTGCCCGGAAAGCTGCGTCACGTAGGCAATCCGCGTGCCATCGGGCGACCACGCGGGAAATAGATGCGTGCCATCGTCGTTGGTCAGATTCCGCGGATCGCTGCCATCAGGATTCATCGTGTATATCTGCCAGTTACCGTCCCGGTTGGTCATAAACACCAGTCGCGTGCCATCAGGCGACCACGAGATCGCCTGATCGTGCGCGGTGTTTTCGGTCAGCCGCCGTGGGTTGCTGCCATCGGCGTTCATCAGTCCAATTTCGGTCAGGGTATTCGATTGATAGGCGACAAACGCAATCTCGGAGACGCCATCCTCGCAGACCGCCATCAATTCCGCCCCCGTGATCGACGGCGGAGGTTCGGGCGACGGGGCGGGCGGCGCCTGAGTGCTTTCGACCGACGGAATCAACGCGGACGCGGGCAGCGCCACCGTCGAGGGGAAAGGGCGTCCAGTGAGCGCCGGGAAGGCTTCCGTATCCAGGATGCGACCGCGCGCGCGCAGCGACGACAGCATGACGGTGGCGACGTCGGCGTTCGCGCTGAGCCACGGGCGATCCGCGATCAAGTGTAGCTGCACGATTAAATCCTGTTCGGCAAACACGTAAGCGGCGACCGGAATGTTCAGCGTCGGATTCACGCCAAAGCTCGCCGGGACGCCGCCGACCGCGAGATTCTGGACGACCTGATTACCCGTTACCTCCATGATCCGCGACGGTTGAACGTCTGAGGGCTGCGCGTCGGAACTGGCGAGCAGCGTGCTCAACGGCACGGTCTCGACCCGCAGCGCGACGATCCCATTGTCGGCGGTTGGCTCCGGCATGACGGCGACGGCTTTCAAAACCGGGTTCACGTAGGGTCGCTCGGCGACCGCGCTGGAGCCGACACTGTTGATGAGGTCGACAACCGCCTGATCGGCTGCGTCCTCACTGGCGTAATCCTCAACCCGCCAGATCAGCCAGTCTTCCGGCACGGTGATCACCAGTTGGTCGCCGAGGGTCACGTCGACAAACCGCACCGGCGCGGGCGGTTGCTCCTGTGCCAGGGCGGGAGCAGCGGCAAGCACGGCGAAGGCTAACATCAGGAGCGCTGTAATTTTCGACATCCGTCGATCTCCAAAGACGTAATTTGATAAAGGGAACACTCGTTTACCGGACGTGGCTTCGCGCTTGCCCGCAATCCACTATCATTGAACCATAGATTTCACAGATGACAGCGCCGTTTTTCGCGCCGGTGGACACGGCGAGCGCGCCGCTGAAGGGATACCCGCCGCTGGTAGCATCCCCTCGTTCGCGGTAGGATGACGCTGCTCAAGGAGGACATATGCCCGACCGCATCACGATTATAGGACTGGTGGCTTCCATCGGCGCGCTCCTGTTCGTTCTGGAACTGGTGCGCCGCCGCAAGCTGCGCGAGGATTATTCGCTCCTGTGGCTGGCAACGGCAGTTGTCCTGCTGCTGCTCAGCGCGTCGCGCCCGCTGCTCGACCGGCTTGCCGAACTGCTTGGCGTGGTGACGTATCCGCCTGCCGCGCTGTTCTTCGTGGCGATTATGTTCGTGCTGTTTATTCTGCTGCACTTCTCGACGGTTGTTTCGCGGCTGACGCGGGAAAACAAGGAAGTCGCGCAGCAGGTCGCTATTTTGCGCTGGGAGCTTGCCGAGTCGCGCAAGCAGCTAACGGGCGCTGGCGAAGGCGAGAATCGCGATCAGGACAAGCGCGTAGGCGAATAGCACCCACACCCGCCGCGACAGTGGATTGGCGTCCTCTGCAATCAGCGCGGTCGGCTCTCGCGGTGATGGGCGCGGCTGGAAAATCGGCGCGATCAGCCACGCCAGCGCCAAGCCGCCCGCCAGCCCGCCCAGGTGCCCCCAGTTGTCGATCCGCATCCCGCTGCCAAAGGTGCTGCCGAGCGCGCCAAGCGCCAGATTGAGGAACCCCCAGACCAGCAGCGAGCGCATTTGCGCCTGCGCCGCCGCGCCGAGCAGTTCCCGGTGGCGGTAGAGGTAGATGAGTTCCGCGCCGATGACGGCGAAGACCGCGCCGGACGCGCCGACCGAGCCGCCGCCCCCCTCGCGGAACACCGCGCTGAAGACCGACCCCATCAGCCCGCCGAGCAGGTAAATCAAGGCGAAGCGGGCGTGCCCGAACACCGGCTCGATTTGCCTGCCCACGCCGTACAACACGAACATATTAAACAGAATGTGGATGCTGTTGCTGAAGGCGAAATCGCCGCGGAAGCCATAGATGCTCGCGTGCAGGAACATCGACGTGAGCAGTCGATAATACTCGCCGGAGACCACCAGCGAGGGAATGTTCGCGCCCCACAGATAGATGTCTTCGTCGATCTCCGGCGAGAGCGCCCGAAGCAGAAAGACCGCTACGTTGATCGCGATCAAGGCGTACGTTACCAGCGGCGTCACCGTCGGAAGCTCGACGCGGATACGCGGGCGCGCCGGCGTCGAAGGGTCGGGCGGCGCGGGCGGCAGGGGTCGGCGTTCCAGCGGGTGCGGGCGGCGACCGCCCGGTGTCGGGTTGTTGTCCATGCGAGGGAGACGCTTTCCGTATGCTATAATGAGGGGTAATTTGACGGGTGGTTGAGGGACGCGATTATGCCGGTTTACGACTACCGCTGCAAACAGTGCGGGCGCAAAGCCGCGCTTTTCTATAAGCGCTATAAGGATTACGACGCGGCAGTGCATACCTGCCCGCACTGTGGAAGCACGGAGATGACCCGCCTCATCAGCCGCGTGGCGATTGCCCGACCCTCGCGCGATTTCACCGGCATGTCATCCGACCAGATGCTGAACGTTCTGGAAGGCGGCGACTCGCGCGAGGTGGGCGAGATGATGCACCAGTTTGGGCAGGACGAAGCCGCCGCGGGCGACCCGATGTTTCACGAAGTCAGCGAGCGGCTCATGAAGGGTGAGAAGCCTGAATCGATTGAGCGCGACATCGCGGCGTCCGAGGGCGCGGGTGACTTCGGCAACCTGGATTAAGCCGCCTGTCCTTACCAGCGATGCGCTGGCGTGGAAGTGCTGTTCTTTACCTACCCTCACCACACAGGCGCGGCAGGCGAATGCCATGAAATCTCCGATTGTGATTGTCGACTATGATCCCGCGTGGGCGGAGCGCTACGAAGCCGAGCGGCAGCGGCTTGTCGCCGCGCTGGGCAGCCGCATCACGGTAGTCGAGCATGTCGGCAGCACCTCCGTGCCCGGTCTCGGCGCGAAGCCCGTCATCGACATCATGATCGGCGTGCGCCATCTGGACGACGCACAATACTGCATTTCCCCAATGCAAGCCCTCGGCTATGAGTATGTCCCCGCACTGGAAGCGCAGCTCCCGGAGCGGCGATATTTCCGTCAGAATACGGGGGGAATCCGCAGCCACCAGGTACACATGGTCGAGGAAGGCGGTGCGTTCTGGCAGAGGCATCTCGCCTTCCGCGACTACCTGCGCGCCCACCCCGACGCGGCGCGGGAATACGAAGCCCTCAAGCGCGCGCTGGCGGCGCAGTATGGCGCGGATCGTGCAGGCTACACCGACGCCAAAACCGAGTTTATCCGTCGCATCGAAACGCTCGCGCTCAGCGGATCGGCGTAGAGCGTGCGCCGCGCGGTCGCCGCTTCGCGGCGCGAATGGCTCGTCGTGCTGCTGTACGCGCTCGTGCTGCTGGCGCTGACGACGCTGCCCTACGCGCTGGCGTGGACGTCGCAGGGCGACGACTGGCGTTTCGGCGGCTCGCTCTTTGGCGTCATCGACGGCAACTCGTACCTCGCCAAGCTGCGCGCGGGCGCGCGCGGCATGTGGGACTTCTCCCTGCTCTACACGTCCGAACCCCACGCAGGCGCGCCGCTGGTCTTTCTGCCTTATCTCCTGCCGGGGCAAATCGTCGGGCAGTTTATTGACGACACCGACCCGGCGCTCGCTCCGGCGCTGGCGGGGACGTTTCACCTGCTGCGCCTCGCCTTCGACGCCCTGCTGATCGTCGTCCTGTACCGGTTCATCGCGGCATTTTTGCGCCCGCCCGGCGCGCGCTTCACGGCGCTGGCGCTGGCGACGCTCGGCGGCGGGTTGGGCTGGCTGCTGGCGCTCACCGGGTCCGGCGCGCCACCCCTGACCCAGGCGTGGATCCAGCTGTTCGAGGACACCGGAGCGGGGGCGACGATCCCGGGATACATCGGCGCCCTCTACGACAGCGACTGGTGGCTGGCGGTGGACTACGCCGACCGGAACGCCGACGACTTCGGCGACCTCGACGCGCTCGACCACGATGATGCGCTCGGCTTCGACATCGACTTCGAGGAGAACGCAGACTCCTGGCGCTGGTTCGCGCCCGTCGGCTGCACGATTCTCGCCAATGACTACCCCATCGGGAGCGACGAATGGCCGGGTCCGGATACGGTGCGGCTCGTCGGCACGGGCCAGGTGGAGGAGGACACCGACCTCCACCACCTGCCCGTCTACACGCCGCCCGGCACGACGGTGCGTATCTCCCCGGTGCCCGCCGGCCAACAGGCCACAGCCGATGCCGACTTCGACGACGACGTCGGTGGTGTCACCTTCGGCGCCGACTGCGACGCGTACTACGGCGCGCCGACCGGGCTTGCCTGGGACCTGGACGGCGACGGCACCTACGAGACGGCCGGGACGTCCGTCCCG
>CALMDI010000574.1 GCA_937864975.1 uncultured Chloroflexota bacterium
GATTTTGAGACGTGGCGGCCGAAGATGAGCGCGCGCGGCGTCATGCTGTTTCACGATACGAATGTGCGCGAGCGCGATTTCGGCGTCTGGAAATTGTGGGCGGAAATCGCCGTTCAGCGCTCGCAGCAGGACGCCGCGCCCGTGGGTATCGATAACGCGGGCTACCTCGCGGACGTGACCATTCCCGACGGCACGCCCCTGCCACCGGGACAGCGCTTCCTCAAGACGTGGCGCGTTCGTAATACGGGAACGACGACCTGGGGCGAGGGGTACGCGCTGGCGTTTTTCGGCGGCGAGCGGATGAATGACGCGGAAAGCGCACCACTGCCGCCTGCGCGCCCGAATGAAGCGGTCGATATTTCGGTGATGCTCATCGCGCCAGCGACGCCCGGAGCCTACCGCAGCACTTGGAGACCGCGTGGGTCGAATGGTAAATTGTTCGGGCACGCACTGTGGGCGGAGATCAACGTGGTCGGGGAGCCGCAGGTGGCGGGTGCAGCGGAGGCGATTAACCCGATCACGGACGGCGGATCGAAAGAGATCAACGGATGAAATCGCGCGATGAGATTTCGGCGGGCGGGGTCGTCTACCGGCGCGACGGCGACCGGATTGACGTGTTGATCTGCAAGGATGCAGGCTATCACAAATGGGTCTTGCCAAAAGGGCTGGTCAACAGCGGCGAGGCATTTGAGCAGACCGCCGCGCGCGAGGTCGAGGAAGAAGTCGGCGTCAAGGGGCAGGTGGTCGCGCCGCTGGGCGAGGAGCGTTACGTTTACACCGCGCGGGACGTGCGCGTTTTCAAGAAGGTCTATTACTATCTTTTGGAGTACGTGTCGGGCAGCGAAGCCGATCACGATCACGAAATGGAAGAAGTGCGATGGGTGCCGATTGACGAAGCAGTTGATCTGCTGGGGTATAAAGGCGCGAAAGATGTGCTCGCCCGCGCCAAAGCGCTTCTCACACCCGGCGAGGCTTAGCGCCCGATGAATTTTGACCCCGCTCGACCGATCTCGCGTTATACTAGATGTTAGATTTCGCGGCGAGAGGGGTAATGTATGGAAACGCCATATAGCCTTGATCGTGACCTCGGAGAAGCGCGCGCGATGGCGGAAGGGCTGGAGAGCTATGTTCGCGGTGGGCAGCTGTACGGCACCGTGAACGATGGCGGCATGTTCTCCACCGTGGACGATATGCCCAGCCTGACGATTGGCGCGCTGCTGCTGCGCCTGCGCCGTCTGCAAGCTCTCGAACGCCAGATGACGCCCGAACAAAAGGCAATACTCACCGAAATCGAAGCCGGGCACGACGCTGTTCGTTCGGATTGGCAGGAGCATTATCGCGGGATGCTCCATAACGAAGCTGGCGCTCGCCTGCGTTCCCTCGAAGCGTATTTAGCCGAGTGCGATGGCAGCCCCGATACCTGCGCCGGGGATTATTTACCCGAAGCGCTGCGCCGGACGATGCTTCAGGAGATTGCCGACGCTCTGCATCGCTATCATCTGCCGGAGATCGATCTTCCCAAAACGCTGCGCGATAGAGACGTGCAGCTTCGCCGCTTCACCGAGCCGTCCGATTTTATCTGGGATGCGGCGCTAAGAGTGGCATATCCACAGGACAAGTTCTGGTGGCTCTACGAGCGCCCGCAGGTGACGGAGCGCGAGGAACGATAGAAGCTACGAGGACTGAGGACGAAGTGTACGTTCAATGCTGCGTTGCTTCGTCCTTTGCTGTATCGCTGGCTCAACCCGCCGCCCGCTTGAAGTAAATCAGCTCCGGGTCGCCCTCGTCCAGATTTTCGACGTAGCCGCTGCGCGAGTAGCCGAGCTTGTCCAGCAGCGCCTGCATCGGCAGGTTCGACTCGTTGGTCGACGTAAACAGCTTCTGGTTCGGGCGCGTTTTCTCGACGTAGTGCATCAGCGCGCTCGCCACGCCGCGGCGGCGAAAGTCCGCGTGTACCATCAGCAACTCGACGAAGTGCTGCCCAAAGAACGACTGATTGACCACGGCAAACCCGACGCGCTCCTCGCCAACACGGGCAATCAGCGCCTGCCGGTTCCTCACCGCGTCGGTCAGATGGCGGTCGCGCTCGCCGGCTTCCCCGGAGTGGTCGATGGCAAGAAGTTCGGCGAGGTCATCTTCCGTCGCGCGCTCGACGACGATCATCCGCTACCCCTTGTTCTATAAAAATGGTGCGTTCGGTTGAGCACGTCGCCTAACGCACCGCGTCCAGGATTTGCCGCGCGACGCGCCGCCCGATCTCGACGGCGTAATTCGTGCCGCGATCCCAGGGGTAGACCTGGCTCATGCTCGCCCAGTAGACGTTCGGCAGGGGTGTTTTCAGCGGCGGGATGCGCTCGCTGTGATTGACGTAGGGGATGGGCTGGGCATAAGGCGCGCGGAACACCCACGCCTTGCGAATCCAGTCGGGATTGAAATCGGGCTTAAACGTAGACAGCGACGGGACGAAGCGCTCGACCAGTTCGTCGTCGGTGAGCTTGAAGTACTCATGATCCCGCGGCACGTAATCGCCGCAGTAAAGGATGTGATCGCCGCCATAATTCGCGCGGTCGAGATAATTGGTATGCTCGACCAGCGCCAGATAGGGAAAGCGCGTGGCGCGTTTATCCGGGCTGGGCGCGGGCAGGTTCAGCCAGTACGTGCCGTCCGTCAGCAGTTGGTGCTTGAGCGCGAAGACGACACAGATCGCGCCCATGCTTTTCAGCGAGGCGACCTGCTCACCATAGGGCGTGTTTTGAAGGTCGGGCGCGAGACGCAGGAGCAAACCGGGGGACGACGTGCTGAGCACCGCGTCGAACACGCGCGTCTCGCCGTTGATCGTCAGGGCGGGCTTGCCATCCACGACCGAGATGCTTTCGACCAGCGTGTTGAGACGCAGGGTCGCGCCGCGCTTTTGTACAGCTTCCGCGAGAAGGTCGAGAAATGCCTGAAAGCCGCCCGTGAACGTACCGAGGCGCAGGCTGCGCGCCTTGACTCGCGCCCACATCCACGCCATGTTGATCTTCTGATATTCCTCACCGAATTTGCCGATGAGCATCGGGCGGAAAAACTTGTCGTAGCCGCCGCGTCCCATGTAGCGCAGAAACCATTCGTGCGCGGTGAATTTTTCCAGCGACTTCCAATCCGGCGTCAGCTTGATAAACGCGCCTGCCAGCGCGAAGCGGATTTTCGAGATTGGGTCGAGCGGCAGGAACAGCGCGGACGGCGAAATCTCCGACCGGTAAAGCTTGCCGTCGATCCAGTAGCTGGTTTTCGGGCGCGGGAACAGCACTTTGTCACGGACGCCCATTTCCTCGGTCAGTTGGAGGATGTCCTTGTCTGTCTCGAACCAGTGATGGTAGAACTTTTCCAGCGACCAGTTCCAGTTGGCGTCTTTGAAGCCGCCCGCCAAACCGCCGGGACGATCCTCCGCTTCGAACAGCGTCACGTCGTGACCGGCAGCGGCAAGATCCCACGCCGCCGACATGCCTGCGACGCCCGCGCCGATAATGCCGATGGTCTTTTGAGTCGGGCCGCTCATTTGCTCACCGCAATCGGCTGATTCGGTTCCAGCGCGCGGGCACGCGCG
>CALMDI010000575.1 GCA_937864975.1 uncultured Chloroflexota bacterium
GCTGCGCAGACGTGGATCGTCTTGTTCCACAGCCCGCTGCTCACAATGAGCGCAGTACGTGAGACCCGCAAGAGGATAGAAGTGAGTCACCCGATTGACACCCTGATCGAGACGGCGAATCGTCCGGTCTTGACGTACCAGAGCCACGTCCTTCAGGAGCTTGATTGGGAAGACCGCTCGTTCCGAATTGAACGGAAGTTCATCTATCTTGCCCTGCTCGTAGGCGGGGCGATCTTTGGCTTTACGGTCAAACACAATGCCCCCATACTCCGGCCAGTTGGCAATCACACGTCGGACATCCTCGCGATCCGCCGCGCGGGGTGTGCCTTTTCGATCTCGAAACGCCCAACCTTCCTCGTTAAACCGGTAGGCAATCCGTTCCAAGCCCTGGTCGCCCGACGCATACAGCGTGAGCATGTACCGAGCGCCCTCATAATAACTTCGCCAGACAGCGCCGTCCGAGGGTGCGGTATCCGCGTTTGCGGCAACGAACGTGCCATCGGGAAGCAGCCAAGCACCATCTGGGCTGGGCTGGAGGTAACCATTCTCGCCGCGAACCGTGCCGAAGGGCGGCATGCCGACGGTGATCCCGCGCGCTTTGCGATAGGCAACATTATCCTTCGCACGCTGCGAGATATCCGCCGCGTACCATTCGTCCAGAATTGCCGTAAACTGCACGAATAGTCGCCCCATGGCAGTCGAAAGATCCACCTCGCGTCCGGGCGCAGCCAACACCAGATTGACATCCCGTTGATCGAGATAGTCTATCAAGTCGCCAACTCGCCAGCCCTTGCGATGCAGGCGGGCAAGGTCGTTCGCCACGAGGGCGACCACGTCGGGATCGCTCAAGCGAGACTTGAGCGCGAGCCAGCCGGGGCGGTTCGTTTCTTTGGTCCCGCTCTTATGCTTGTCGGCATCCTCATGGAACTCTGGTATCCAGCCGTTCTTCTCGCATATCGCAAGAATATTTGCGCGCTGACGCTCTGGACTGTCCATATCCTCTGCATTGCGGGTAAACGACTGCCGGACATAGCACAAGGCGGTCTTGGGAACTCGGCTGGATGGGGTTACTTTTTGCGACATACATTAGTTCCTCGATTGATGTGCTTAGTGCTGATCCGTGTAACCACTTTCATCAACGTGGATAAGCCATTCACCCATTCGTGGTGTTTTTTGGGTTCCTGACCGCTGTCCCAGAGGCGCATACAAACCGCCTCCGCGTAGGCGTCAATCACCTCAGGTTCTGGCGCGACGTAGGTCACGTGGCGCTTTGTACAGCGCTTAGTCGGTTCGAGAAGTTTGTGAAATGTCGATTGCGGCATGGAGTCCTTTCTGGGCGAGACGCCCCTAACGAAAACGTCGCCAACCGCAGAATCCGCAGTTGACGACGTTGAGGACGACCTTTAGAGTCGAGCATCAGCCCGCCATGCTGCTGGTTTCAGCGTGGTTTGGTTAGCCCTCGGTCGGTGTTGGTAGCACCTACCGGGGGCGTTTTGTTAATCGGCTAAATTGTAGGTTCTGACGCGCCTCCTTCCAAATTAGTGAATCGATTCACACAGACGCCCAGCGCCGCCGGAACTTGCGGGCGCAGCCTTTGCGGTGCGGTTCGTCAGGAAAGACCAAGCAGGATAGGCGGTAGAGACTGAACGCCCAGGCGGCTGCCCAGGGCGTTTGTACGCGCTTCCGCCACAGGGCGCGTTCGGTGTCATTCAGCAGGCGCGAGTAGTGAAAATGTTGCCCTTTGAGGCGCTTGCGTTCTGCCCAGCGCACGAGTTGGGTGAGTTCGCGCTCGCGGTTCAGCAGGCGAATGGTCGCTTGATAGTCGTGCCAGCCGAGGCAAAAACGTTCCCATCCGCCTTTGTGCCGGTGCTGGAGCGATTGAAGGGTCATAAGCGGACTCTAGGCTACCGAGATAAAAGAGTCAAGCACAAGAATCTCACGCTTGCAGACAGGCGAGCAGGGGAGGCATCAGCCAAATGGTCACCCCGCCCGTACGCTGCGTGAGACCGACGTTAGCGAGACGCGGTGTTGTCGTGATATGCCTTGAGTTCGCGGAGGGTCGTGGGTTCAAAATAGAGGTCGCGCTCGATGGGCAATCCCAACGGTCCGCGCACGCTTTCCAGTTCTGAAAGGGAGAAGTAGCCGAGTTCCAGAACAAAGCCCGATACCAAGCCGAAAAAGAGATCGTCACCGTCAAACTCGGTTGCGTACCACGTCCACGAGGAATCGGGTGTGAAGAATTTGACCTGAGCCACCGCGTCCCAGCCCAAGCGTTCGGTTGTATACAGCTTCGGAAGGCGCTCGCGGCTGTGCGTATCGCTGCGAAGCTGCCGCTTGGCGGCGGTTCTGCACTGAAACCATCTTGCCGCAGTGCTATAGATGCGGGCGATTCTCCATCGCCCGTTGCCGAGCCCCCCGATGGCCGCCCTCAAAGCCCTCACGCTGGCTGAGTTCCTCGATTCCCTGCTCAGCATGTTCAGCGCGTTCGTGCTGGGCACGCTGATCGGCGCCGAGCGGCAGTACCGGCAGCGGTCCGGCGGGTTGCGGACCAATGTGCTCGTTGCGGTAGGCGCGGCCACCTTCGTCGACCTCGGCATGCGCCTCAACGGCGTCGCCGGCGGCGTGCACGTAGTCGCCTATGTGGTCTCCG
>CALMDI010000576.1 GCA_937864975.1 uncultured Chloroflexota bacterium
ACCGTCGGCAGTCTCCCGACCGTAATCTGCGTTCAGGAGCTTCAACCGGAGAATGCAGCGCCGCTGGAGTCGTTCGAGATTCTCGCCCTGATGATGAATCGCCCAAATGCGCCGCTGCGCTACGCCGACTGCGGCACGGGCATGGTTTTTACCAACGGCGGCGAGCGCCAGCAGATCGTGTTTCCTGACGAAGGCACGCTGTTCAACCTGCATCGGTACATCCGCGACTGGTTGATGCAGGGCGAGCTGCTGGACAGACCCAACCTGCCACCCCAGTCGGTCGTCGTCATCGACGTCGAAGCGCCGCTTGCCGATACGGTCGGGCGCTTCACCACGACCGCACCCGTCTTCTTCGCGCCGGACGCGCCGGGCGGCTTTGAGATGACGCAGCCCCCTGTCCGGTTCGGCGGCAACGTCACTTTTCTGGGGTACGAGCCGGTAGATGCGGAAGTCTACCAGCCGGGCGATTACGTGACAGCGATCACGTACTGGCGCGTCGACGGCATCCTGCCCACCGACCTGCGCCTGTTCACGCATGTCCTGTTCGACCCGGCGCTGATCGCGGCACAAAGTGACACGCTGAGCGTGATGCCGACACAGCTACGCCCGCGCGACGTGTTCATTCAAATCACGTTCGTTCGCCTGCCGGAAGTGCTGCCGGAAAGCAGCTACCGCGTTTCCATCGGCGCGTATGAGGATAATACGGATACGCGGCTGAATGTTTTCGACGGCGAGATGCCGCGTGGCGACCGCCTGTTCCTCGACGAAATTACGGTCGAGCCGCGATGAGAACGCCTCATGTTTGAAATCGTCTTTCTCGGCACGTCCGCTTCCGCCCCCTCGATTTATCGCGGGCTGCCCTCGCAGGCGATTCTGGCGGGCGAGCATCGCTTCCTGATCGACTGTGGCGAAGGCACGCAGCGGCAGATTTTACGCAGCGGTATTGGCTTTAAACGCCTGAATAAGATTTTGCTGACGCACGGACACCTCGATCACATTCTCGGACTCGGCGGCTTGATGTCCACCTTCGCGCGCTGGGAGAACATCGAGGAAGTCGAAATCTGGGGCGGTCAGGCGACGCTCAACCGAGTGCAGAAACTTCTGTTTGGCGTCGTGCTGGAATTCGAGCGCCTGCCGATTGAGATTCATCTGATCGACCTGAATCCGGGGCGCATCGTTCAGGCTAAAGACTTTGACGTGATCGCCTTTCCGGTCACCCATCGCGGCTCCGGCAACTTCGGCTTTATATTTCAGGAGCAGAATCGCCGCCCGTTCCTCGTTGAAAAAGCGGAAGCGCTCGGCGTGCCTGCCGGACCGGAGCGCGGTCAACTGGTGAAGGGCAACCCCATAACGCTGGCGGACGGTCGCCTTATCACGCCGGACATGGTGATGGGCGAGGAAGCGCGCGGCGCGAAGCTGGTGGTCATTGGCGACGCGGGACGCACCGATAACCTTCTGGAATATGTCGCGGACGCGGACGTGCTGGTGATTGAAGCGACGTTTCTGGACGACGAAGCCGATACCGCCCGCGATGTCGGTCACATCACCGCGCGACAGGCGGCGCGGCTGGCGCTGGAAGCCAACGTCAAGTCGCTCATTCTGACTCATGTCTCGCGACGGTATCCCGAACGACGCATTGTCGCCGAAGCGCGCAGCGTCTTCCCTGATGCCTACGTCGCGCGCGACCTCGACCACTTCGTCGTCCGGCGCGGGCTGCCCGCCGAGAAGATCACCGACATGCCCGAACCCCCGCCCGAAACCGACGAGGAAACCGGACTCGGCGGAACCCCCTGAGCTTATCGGTAGTTTCGCTATCTGTCCCTTAACCTGCCGCTCACGACAACACCGAAGCCTAATTCCCGTGTTATTGCGTTAGCTCCACGGCGTCGGCTTGAAACCCACTATATCCGGGAGAGCACCGGCAAAACCGTGGCTATCCCACCCAGGATGCCTCAATGGTCAAGCTGAATGTCGGCGTTCCCTGTCTTGGGCGGCGGCAGTTACGCCCGGTCGATTTGGATGAGGTTACCGCAGGTATCGTCAAGGACGGCTTGCGTTCCCAGTCCATTTTTGTCGGCTCCTGCGTAAATACCACCGCGTCCAGACGCTCATCGACCGTCCTATCCAATCCAGATCGCCGTTTCATACATTTCTCGCAAGTCGTTTGTGAAGAAAATTCAGGAGTGGCATTACAGTGTAAAGACCATCAGGAACCCTTTACTGGACATGCCATGTTCCGACTCGTTCGTTACTTTTCGATCACCAGTCTGGGTGCGTTTGTCGGGGTAACACTCTTACTGGCGCTGCTTTATCGCCAGAATGCCATCAACGACCTGATCGCGCTGCGCGAAAACAGCAACGCCGCCCTCACACAGATCTTTGCCAATTCCATGTGGAAAGAATTCGTCCCGTTTGTCGATTCCGTCTCGCAGATCGCGCCGGAACGGTTGCAAACGCATCCCTCGGTCGTCGAGCTGCGACAGGCGGTTCTCGACCAGATGGCGGGGCTGTCGGTGGTCAAGGTCAAAGTGTATAACCTCGATGGGCTGACGGTCTTCTCGACAGAAACCACCCAGATCGGGGAAGACAAAAGCACGAATGCGGGCTTTCTCGCCGCGCGATCCGGCGTTGTCAAATCGGAACTGACTCATCGCGACACCTTCAGCGCCTTTGAGGGTGTCATCGAAGACCGCGATCTGATTGCAAGCTACGTGCCGATTCGCCCGAACGGTCCCAACGGACCGATTGAAGGCGTGCTCGAAGTCTACGACGACGTGACGCCGTTTCTGGATCGGATTCAACAAACCGAAGCCGTGCTTGTGGCGAGCATGGTCGCCATCCTCGCCCTGCTTTACGCCGTTCTGTTCGTGATCGTCCGCCACGGACATAACGTGATGAAACGTCAATACGCCGAGCGCGAGCAGGCAGAGCAGGCGCTGCGGAACCAGAAGGAATTTCTCGACCAGGTTCTCAACATGACGCCCAGCGCTATTTTTGTAAAGGACTGGAACGGGAAATTTATCCTGGTCAACGCCGCGCTCGCCGCTATCTATGGCACCACGGCGGACAACCTGATCGGCAAAAGCGATGGCGATTTCAACCCCAACGCGGAAGAAGTCGCCAGGTATCTTGAGGCGGATCGCGAAGTCATGACCTCGCTTCAGGAAAAAGTCATTCCCGAAGAGTCGATCACGAATGTCGTCACAGGGAAGATGTCGTGGTTTCAAACGGTCAAAGTGCCGCTCAGGATCGATGGGCAGGTGTCGCACGTGCTCGGCATCGCCAGCGATATCACGCGGCGGCGCGAGTTGGAAGCCGAGCTACGCAAGGCGCTCGCGGAAGAGCGCGAGCTGAGCGAGTTGAAATCGCGCTTCAGTACGATGGTGTCGCACGAGTTCCGCACGCCGCTTGCCACGATTCAGTCGTCAACCGATTTGCTGAAGCTGTATGGGCTGAAGATGACCGACGAGCAGAAGCGGGCGCATCTCGACAAAGTTCAGTATCAGGTCAAGCACCTGACCGAAATTCTGGAACAAATCCTCGTGTTGAGCCGCGCCACGGACGACCAGACGTCGTTCCGACCGACCGAAATCGACCTGCCGGGTTACTGCGCCGACCTTGTCGAGCACGCGCGCCAGATGAGCGGTCGCGAAGAGATCGCCGTTCGATTCGTGGGAACGCCGATCCCCGTTAGCCTCGATCCGAAGCTTTTACGCCAGATTCTGATGAACCTGCTGGTGAACGCCGCCAAGTTCTCGCCAGAGAACAGTCCAGTGGAGCTCATCGTTACGTTCGAGGATGGCAGCGTCCGGTTCGACGTTCAGGATCGGGGGATTGGGATTCCCGAAGCCGACGAAAATCGCCTGTTTGACCTGTTTCATCGCGGCGGGAACGTCGGCGCGACCGAAGGCACCGGATTAGGGCTGGCGATTGTCAGGCGCGCCGCCGAGTTTCATCAGGGGACGGTCTCGTTTGAGAGCGAGTTGCGAGTTGGCACAACCTTCACCATTGTCCTCCCGTCCCTGCCCGTCGAAGCGGAGCTTGCCGAAGACGATACGCGCGTCAGGCTCTATCGCTAGCGAGGCGCGTTTTGCATCGTCGCCTTCCACGCTGGCTATGCCCGCGACCGCTGGCGCATTGCCTCGTCGACTTCCTCTTGGCTGTCAAAACAGCGGATTGGGTTGAACCCTGCCCACGACAAATCGATACCCAACACGATCCAGGGTTCCTGCAAACAGTGAAGTGATGCTTGTCGCCCTTCCTGTAACAAGGTTTCCATTGTCGTGGTGCGGTCGTAATACCGGAGCGTCGTCACATTTCGGATGCCGCTCGCGAGGAGAAATGCCGTCACCGCGATGCCCGCCCCGACCAGAAACCGCTTTTGCGGGCGTGTCAGCGAGAATGGCAGCCGCGTCTCTCGAAAGAAGCGCTGGTCAACCAGAACCCATGCGAATTCGAGCGCAGCCCATAAAAATAGAATCAGAGGTGTTGCGGGCGCATCGCCGGATCGACCATCGAGCAGAATGCCGATGGGCAGCAGAAGGGCGAGATGACCGATTCCTGTGAAGATCGTCTGCTGCCTGCGGAGCAGATGCCGTGATGCCTCGATCAAGACCCAGACGGCAAGCGTAGCGAGGATTGCCTCCATGCCGCGATCACCGGGATTACTGACCACCGCGATCACAAAAAAGAGGGTCAAAAGTTCAAGAACGACGGCAGTAAATGTCCAGCGCCGCGCCGAGACGCGCCGGATCAGGCTGACCGACACACTCGCCGCTGCCAGTGCCAGCGTGTACACGCTGTTGTTCCACGCGGACGACGCGATGGTGCTGACGGCGCCGAGAATTCCGACCCAGGTAAATGCTTCGAGCAGGATAACCCCTATACTGCCTCTCATCGTTTCTCCTTCCCACCCGGCGATAGGCGACGGTCGAATTTGGGCGTCAAACTTAGGGCGGGTGATTACATCCTACAATGACAGCGCCGTCGCTACGCTTTACGTTTGGGGGATTAGATTATCGAAGGGAATCCAGGGGCACGTTAATCATTCCCTCGCCGTAGACCTTGCCCGGCTCGATGACGATCGGGCTGACCGTGTCCGGCGTGGCGATCAGATCGTAGGTGGT
>CALMDI010000577.1 GCA_937864975.1 uncultured Chloroflexota bacterium
AGGCCCACGGCACCGGCAACGGTCAGGGCAGCGACAGCGGAAGTAAGGGACTTGGAAAGGCTCATTTCGGAACTCCTTGAAGGACCAGGGGCATCGGCCCCGAGAGGGTTGGTAAAGCCGGCTCGGAGACCAGCTGGTTCACACCATAAAAGTCGGGGCGGACCGCTTGGGTCGGGCAGCAGCCGCAATGCCTGTAGGAAAACGGCACCCCTGCCTGTGGCCGATGCCCGATCGTGCTCGACGCTTCTTTGCA
This sequence comes from uncultured Chloroflexota bacterium, assembly GCA_937864975.1. Taxonomy (GTDB): domain Bacteria; phylum Chloroflexota; class Anaerolineae; order Aggregatilineales; family Phototrophicaceae; genus ZC4RG36. The sequence goes on from CALMDI010000577.1 coordinate 254, forward strand.
GCGCTACAGTCGCGGCGTGGCCAGCCCCGCCCCCGCCGTCCTCGACGCCGTGGTGCTGGTGTTCGAGGGGCACGCGGCGCGCGCGGCGAACCTGCTGCTCACACAGGAGGATGGACGCCCTGAAGCCCGCGCCCTTCAATGGCTGCTGGCGGAGCGCGTCTCGGCGCACCTCTCCGACGTGCTGCTGCTGCGCCCCAACCTCTACCGGCTCTCATCCGCAATGGAGAAGCTGATTGCAGACGGCGTGCCGCTTGGGGAGCAGGTGACGCTCCTGCGCGAGATTCAGGCGATGCTCGATGAGCTTCCCGCGCCCGGCGACGTCAGCCTGATCGTCCTGCGCGACCGCTACCGCACGGTGGTCGACCGGCTGGCGACGCTCAACACGCTCATCGAATCCGTCAATTCCACTTATCAACTGCCCAACCACAAGCTGCCGGTGTCCTCGCTTGAGCGCGCCCAGAACGCGGCGATGGCGCTGGCGGATTACATGCACGTCATCGGCAAGCAGGCGACCGCCAGCCCGCGCGACGCCCTTGCCGCGCTCGACAGCAGCCGCGCCATCGAGCCTGCGAATCCCGTCTGGGACATGGTCTCGCAAATGCTCGACGGCATGTACGAGATGCTCGACACCTATCAGATTTACGTGCCCAGCGCCGATGGCTCCGACCTCGACCTGTGGCTCAGTAACACGCAGAGCGACCTCGAACCCTTCACCGAGCGCCTTTTTGACGAAATGCTGGTCAGCATGGTCAAGGGGTTGCAGCTTGCCGAGCGCGCCTGGACGTTCTACGCCAACGCGGTCATTCAGGGCAACCGCGCGGGCGCGGTCAGCGCGCTCACGCAGGCAATTGATTCGATCAGCAGCGTCAGCCCGGCGCTGTCCGGCTGGCTCAACCAGCTTCGCAGCATTATCCAGAACGCGAATTACATCGAGCGCCACGCGCTCTATGGCGGTCTCGGACGCGCGCTCGCGGATGGCTGGGAAGCTTACGACCGCGGACGGCTTGCCGACGCCGAACGCCTCGGCGGGCAGGCATTCGAGATCGCGCGCAACGACCCGGAGCGCTTCGCCGCTCGCCGCCTGCGCGACCTGTCGGAAGCGACACGCGGCTGGGTCGAGCGCAACGGCATCAGCGACGCCAAGCGCACGCAGGCAGCCCTGGGGCAGATCGAGGCGCTGTACACGAGCGACGAACTGGGCACGCGCGATCACTTCAACACGCAGATGCCGAGTAAGGAAACCTATCTCAAGGCGATGGGTCGCGGCTTGGTCGAGCTGTTCGGTCGCGGCAGCACTGCCGCCTCGCGCGTGCTGTTCTTCAATTACCTCCTGCTCGGCACGCTCGACGCGCACGAAGGCGAGATTGTCGATGCCGAGTTCTGGCGCGAAGCCGCTAACCGCACGCTCGGCGATTTGTCCGCCAAGCATCCCGCGGCGCGCGCCCTTGACGAGTTCATGGATCGACGCCGCGATTTGCAGAAGGCGCAGGAACTGCTGAGCAAGATCAATGGACCGCAGGCGCTGGCGACGCTGGATGCCACGCGCAAGGCGCTCGAAGAAAACGCTCAGAATCGGGCGCTCGCCGCCGCCGTCCACAGCCTGCGCGAAGTCGAAGCCGCCGTCCGCGATTGGTCGGATGGCGAGTTCCGCGCTGCGGGCATCAAGCTGGAGAACGCGCTCAAGGCGGTGGACGAGGTCGAGACGCAGGCGCAGATCAACGCCTCCGGTTATCGCGCCTGGCTGACGGATTTGATCGCCTCGTCCGCCGATCTGCACAACACGTCGCGCGGCATGATGCAGGCGATTGAGAGCAAGCCGGACAGCCCCAAGGACACGATCCGCGCCGCTCATCACAAGCAGGTCGATGTCACCACGCGGATGCTCGGCGAAGCCTACGCCGCGCAGCTTCGCCAGTGGCGCGACACCTATGACGCCTTCCTCGCCGCCTACACCGACCGGACGCTGCGCCGCAGCGCGCGCCTCAGCCGCTTCGGCGAGTTGTTCCGCGCCATGTTCATCGACCGCCACCCGGCATATTCGCTCTACCGTCACTGGTACGATCTGACCGAGCATTCGCCGGAGTTCCCCGCGCCAGCCACCGACGAGCCGACGCCGCAGGCGGTCGAAGACGAGCCGCCGGCTGCCGAGCCGCCGGCGGCTGGGTCGAAGCCGCCTGCCGGGAAAGCGGACGAGTCGGTGCTGCCGCCGGAGCGGCCGCCGGACACGGGCGATGGCGCCGACCTTCCCGACGACGAGCCGATACCGGCAGATCGACCCGCGCGCCGCCGCTCGCGCTCGCGCCTGCCCATGTTCGGACTGGCGGTGATTGTCGTCGCGCTGGTGGTCGTCGGCGTGATCGCGATGGCGGGCGGCAGCGGGTTCAATCCTGCAACTGGAAATCCAACGCCGACTCCGTTACCGGGCGATGTCGTCGCGGAGAACGCGCAGCCGACGTCGGCGTCCGGTTTCGTCATGTTCACCTCTGAGCCTGCCCGCACCAACGACGCGGGTATTCTGCCGACCGATGCCTCGGACGTCGAACCGGTCGCGGAAGCCACGGGCACGCCCTTCAGCCGCGCGCTGCCCACGACCGCCGCCCCGGCGACAGAGCCGCCTGCCACCGAGCCGCCACCGCCGACGGAGCCGCCCGCCGCGCTCCCGACCGACCTTCCGCTGCCGTCCGAAACGCCGCTCCCTACCCTGTCGCCCACGCCATCCCCAACGGTGCCGCCTGAAGGCTTGAGCGGCGAGCAAGACCTGCTGGCGCTGGCGGCGGGGGCGCTCGGCGCGCCGTGGACGGCGCAGCAGTTTTCGGCGGCGGGCGAGCCGGGCGTGTGGCACCTGGGCGCTGCCGAAGGCACGGGAACGGGCGGCGACGTGGTCGTCGTGCCGATTCCGCCGGACTTGCTCGAAGCGGTCTACGGCAACAACGCCGCGTCACGCATCCAGAGCGTCGAAGCCACGCTCGCGCTGACAACCTATACACCGGAACTCGTACCGCAGCAGGAAGTGTATTTCGGCGCCGTGCTCGCCAGCGCCAACGACCCCTCGCAGACGATGGGGATGCAGGTCGTCCTCAATCAGCCGGGCGTGATTAATCTCGGTCAGCGTCAGGGCAGCGAAGTGCGAATTCTCAGCACGCGCTCGGTCACGGCGGTCGTCGTGCAGCTGCGCCTCGTGCGCGATCCGGTGAGCGGCGTCGTCACCGTTTTTTACAACAACGAACAGGTCGGTCAGCCCGTGCTGTTCGTCGATCCCAACGAGCCGGTCGTGCCGGTGCTGTTCGTCCGCAACGGCGGCGTCATCGTCAGCGTGACCGAGTGGTCGGTCATGCTCCGCCCCTGATTAGTTTCGTGAGGATGTTGGGATGTTTGGTAGGGACGCACGGCTGTGCGCCCTTCTGTTATTCGAGCCCACCCTTGAGTCCTAATTATTCCCGTAAAACCCTCTGCGTCTCTGTTTCTCTGCGGCTCTGCGTTACGCTTTTGCGTTGTCCTACCGCTTAACCAACCCCTCCACGACCGTCGCGAACCGATCCGCCGTTGCCTGTGCCGCGAAATGCTGCTCGGCGCGCGCCCGCCCTGCCGCGCCCATTCGCTCCCGAAGTCCCGCGTCGCGCAGCAGCGTAATCACATGGCGCGCCAGCCCTTCCGCATCTCCCGGCTCGACCAGATAGCCCGTTTCACCCTGAACAATTGTCTCCGCCGGACCGCCCCGGTTCGTGCTCACGACCGGCTTCCCGCTCGCCATCGCCTCTACAGCGGCAACCCCGAAGCTCTCGAACTGCGACGCGCACACCACCACGTCCGCCGCGCCTATAACCCGCTCCACATCCTCGCGGAAGCCAAGATACACCATCCGCTCGCGCAGGAACGGATCAGTTTCCAGCGTCTGAAGAATCTGCTGCTTGTACGCTTCGTCGGCGGCGACGCCGTGGACGTTCTCTCCCGCTACCACAAAGCGCGCCTCCGGAATCTGAAAGGCGACCTGCCGCGCCATTGCCTGAAACACCTCGTGCCCCTTCACCGCCTGAAACCGCGCCAGCAGCGCCACGACCGGCGCGTCCTGCGGAATTTTCGCCTGAAAGCGCACGCGCATCCCGTCGCTGTCGGGATGAAACCGCGCCGTGTCCACGCCCGGATACAGCACTTCCACCCGCTCCGGGGACATGAACGGCGGCTCGCCCAGGAATCCGCGTTTGATCGCTTCCGAATGCGCGAACGTCGCCGCGGGACGGCGGAAGAAGCCGCGCTGCCACGGTTTCGGGTGAAACCACCAGCCCATGCATGTCCACAGCGCCGGTACGCCCGCGCTTTCCGCCGCCGGGAGCGCCATCGGCAGCGTGTGATAATCGCTGTGGACGGCGTCAATAGCGTGCTCGCGGATCAATCCTTCGATCCGGCGTCGGATCGGCAGGTGCGCCCAGGGCGCCGGGACGAAGTAGACGCTTGCGCCGCGCCACGGTGTCACGTGCGCCTGTCCCCCCTGCGCCCGCCAGCGCTCGGCAAGCTGCCCCTCGCGCGGGACGAGCAAATGCGCGCGAAACCGCGCCCGGTCAAGGTGCCGCGCCAGCGTCAGCAGCGCCGTTTCCCCGCCGCCGAGTCCCGTGTAATGCGTCGCGAACAGCAGGTTAATCGTCATGGCGCGCGACAAAATAAATCAAATTCCCCGTCCCGATTTCAAATCTTTAGATCATGATTGCTAACTGTCTTGTTGCGGACACGAAACCCCACCCTCTGCCTCCCTCCCCGATTTCGGGGAGGGAGAACATAGAAGCGCTGCCCATTGCAATTCCCCTCCCTGAAATCGGGGAGGGGTGTCGAGTTGCGCGGGGTTCCCGCCTTTGGCGGGAACCCCGCGCAAGCGAGACGGGGTGGGGTTGCCTGTGTCGCAATCAGAGCAAAGCCGTGGTTGAAGTTTATCCCATTCGTGTTTACTCTTGAAGCGCTTGAGCCACGACCACAGACACAGGCACGCGCATGACCGATCTGACCCCCATTCTTGCCGCCGTCCGTCAGGCAGCGGTGCTTTGCCGCCGCGTCCAGCAAACGCACTTCGTCCGCAGCGAGAAGGGCGCTAACGACCCCGTCACCATTGCCGACTACGGCTCGCAGGTGCTTCTGCACCGCGCCATCAGCCGCGCCTTCCCCGACGACGCGATTATCTCCGAAGAGCATGGCAACCAGTTTGAGGCGATTCTGACCGAGCCTCAGCGCGCCGAGATCATCCAGCTTCTCTCCGACAGTCTGGGCGAGCCGGTCACCCTGTCCGACGTTCTGCGCTGGCTCGATCACGGCTACGACCGCCAGACTGACCGCACCTGGGTGATCGACCCCGTCGATGGCACCAAAGGCTTCATCGGGATGCGGCGCTACAGCATCGCCGTCGGCATTCTCAACCACGGCAGCGTAGTCGGCGGCATCCTCGGCTCGCCCGGCTACCCGACCGCCGATGGACTCGGAATGCTGTTCTACACCGCCGACGGCGGCGCGGTCGTCGAGCCGATGAGCGGCGGCGCGGCGCAGCCCGTTCGCGTTTCGGATCGGGTCGATATGAAGACCGTCCGCGCGGTCG
>CALMDI010000578.1 GCA_937864975.1 uncultured Chloroflexota bacterium
ACTGCTGTCGGGCAGCGAGTATTTCACCGCGTTTGAAAGCAGGTTAATCAGAATTCGACGCAGCAGCTTCGCATCCATCACCGCTTCCGGGCAGTCGCCCGACATGCTCACCCTGAACTGATGCTGCGACCCGATTCCAGTCTCGATCTCGCGTACAATCTCCTGGCTGGCGCTCATCACGTCCATTGGGGCGGGGTTGAACTCGACTTTGCCAACACGGTTCGCGCGGCTAATCATCAGAAGATCGTCCAGCAGCGCCGTAATATTGCGCACCTCAAGCTGTATTTTCTCAAGACGCTCGCGCCGCTGCTCCTCGGTCAGGCGGTCGCTATACGTCTTGAGCAAATCGGTCGAGGTCATAATCATCGACAGCGGCGTTCGGAACTCGTGGGACGCCGTCGAAATAAAGCGCGATTTCAGCTCGCTTAATTCTTTTTCGCGTTCGAGCGCATTTCGCAGTTCTGCCTCCACCCGCTTGCGAACCGTAATGTCACGCAGGCTGCACACCACGCTCAGCACGCTGTGAGCGCGCTCGGCAATCGGCGACAGCATCACGTCGGCATCGAACACATTGCCCATCGCCGTGCGTACAGGAATTTCCAGCCGTGTCGCCCGGTTGTGCGTGACGACTTCCGCCAGCGCGTGCATCAACGCCGCGCCCTGCTCCGCCGTCGTAAGGCTCGTAACCGGCACGCCGAACGCATCATCGCCGCGATAGCTGAACATGACATTGAACGCGCGATTCGTCTGCTGGATCATCCCGTCCGCGCGCACCATCAGGATAGCGTCGCTGCTGTTGTTCAGGATCGCTTCGACACGCTCTTTCACGCGCTGAACTTCGGCGGTACGCTCTGAGACGTGTTCTTCCAGTTCCAGCGTATAGCGGCGTACCTCGTCATAAAGCAAAATGTTTTCAATCGCCGCTGCCGCCCGCTCGGCAAACGCGAGGAGAACCCGCTGATCCTGCTCGCTGAAGGCATCCGCCGTCGCGCTCTGAAGATCAAGCACGCCGATCACCGCTTTCGACGTCTTTAAGGGGATCACAAGCTCGGAGCGCGTCCGGTCTTCGCCGGCAACGTAACGCGCGTCGGCGCGAACATCGGGCGCATAGGTGACTCTGCCGGTACGCACCGCGTCCTGCACCAGCCCCGCGCCGTCCATAAACAGGGGTTCGCTGGCATGAACCTCGTACTGCCCGGCGCGCGCCAGCGGGACCAACTGCCCCGCTTTGTCGTCGACGATCATGACGCCGCAGTCGAGCTGGTTAAATTCGTTCACGACCGCGTTGGCAATCTGGCTTGCCGCGTCGTCCAGGCTGTTCAGCGTGAAAAGATTCGTGCTGAATAAGAACGCCGTCGCGCGGTGCAGCGTCCTCAATTCCGCGGCGTCGCGCCGGAGAGCGTCGTAGAGCTGCGCGTTTTCAACGGCGATGGCGACCTGATGCGCGAACGCTTCCAGTCGCTCGACATCGTTTCGGGTGAACGCGCCCGGCGTGTTGCTGTCCAGATTCAGAAACCCCGCGACCTGCCCATACACCCGGATCGGCGTCGCGACGTAGGAGCGAATCCAGTTGTAATCGAACAGAACCGACCGGTTCCAATCCGGGTCGCGCTGAACGTCGGTCATCAGACGCGGCTCACCCGTGAGCAGCATTTTCCTGAAATTGGGGGTGTCCAGGTCGAACGAGTGGTTTTTAAACTTCTCTGCGAGTTTCGGCGGGTAGCCGTGCATATGGGTAATCCGCGCGGCATTGCCCTCGATAAGCATAATGTTGGCGGCGTCGTGCGGCACGACACGCCCGACCGTTTCCAGAATCATCCGCATCACGGTTTCGGGGTCGAGCGAGCTGGTCAGCGCCGCGCCGACATCGCGCAACGCTTCCGCGAACATGCGCTGGTCGCGCTCCGCCGCTTCCACCCGCTTGCGCTCGGTGATATCGCTGAGGATACCCATAATGCCTTCCATGCGTCCTGATGCATCCAGGAGCGGGGCAACGGAAGCGCTGACTTCCATGGCGACCCCATCTTTGCGAAGGCAGCGCACTTCCATTGCCGTGATGATTTCGCCGTCGAGAACCCGGCGAAACGGCGCGACATCGTCAGGATTCTCGGTCGTCAGGGGGTAAGGCTGCCCTAACACCTCGTCGGCGCGCCAGCCAAACATGAGTTCCGCGGCAGGATTCCAGAGGGTGACCCGCCCATCCAGTCCGAGCGACGTAATAGCGAGGGGCGATGCGTTGATGAGCGCGTGCAGCTGCCGGTTGACCTTCCGCAAATCAGTATCGACACGAGAAGCGGCGGCTTGCAGCGCTTTCGGATTGACGCGAACATTCAGCGAATTGGCGGCGTCAATTTCGACGTCATAGCCTTCACGCTCCAGCAGCGCTGCCAGCCGGTTTCGCTCACCGTCATCGACCATAAGCATCATGGGAGATTGTCTGGACGAATTAATCATCGAATGATTTCAGATGTAAGCTGCCCAGCGTGGGCTGAGCGTCCTCGTACACTGGACGAAGCCCCGGATGGGCGCTTGTCCAGCACTATTGGGTCGTCGGCTTCAGGAAACATGCCACGAACATGCATGACGTGAGCGCCGACAGATAGCGTCTAACCACCATCTTACGCCCCGTTAAAGAAAATCAATCGTTTAGAAATTTACGCCTTTAGGCTGGCGTAACGAGGCGTTAGATGGGGCTTCTCAGCCAGCCAAGCGCGACCAGCAGGAGGATTGCCAGCCCGGCGGCGATGCGATAATAACCGAAGGGGACAAAGGTATGATGAGCGACGTAACGCAGCAGCCAGCGTATCGACACCCAGGATACCAGCGCGGAGACGGCAGCGCCGAGGAACAGAAAGCCAACGTCCCCGGACTGAATGGTCGGCAGATTACTGACCAATTCCAGCAGCGTCGCGCTGCCGATGGTTGGGATCGCCAGCAGAAACGAAAACTGGGTCGCCGCGCCGCGATCCAGCCCGGCAAGCAAGCCGCCCAGAATCGACGCTGCCGAACGCGACACGCCGGGAACGAGCGCCACCACCTGAGCGACGCCGATGAACAACGCCTGCCGCGCGTGAATGGAGTAGAGTGTCTCGACGCTAATTTCATTGAACTCCGGGAGCGCCCGGTTTCGCACGCGCCGCTCGACCAGCAGCATCGTCACCCCGCCGAGCACAAGCGAGAGCGCCACCACGACAGGCGTGAATAAAATCGTCGTGATCCAGTCCTTCGCCAGAAATCCGACAATGCCGATCGGAAGAAA
>CALMDI010000579.1 GCA_937864975.1 uncultured Chloroflexota bacterium
ACGGCTCGCAGCCGGTCGAAGGGGCGACGTGGGCGGGGGTGGATGCCGGGCTTCTGCCGATGGATCGCATCACGGCGATCAACGAACAGCCTGTTGTCTCGGAGAGCGATCTGCGCGAGACGCTGGCGGCGCTCCGCCGGGACGAGACGGTAACGCTTGATTTCGAGCGCCCGGCGCAAAATGGGCAGATCGCGGCGAGTCCCGGCGTCCGTTGTGACGCCATTACCGCGACGGGCGCCGCGTGCCAGGTGTCCTATGCGCTCGGCGCGTTTCCCGGCATCGACTTCATCGTGACGTTCATGATCCCCTACCTGTCCGGCGCGATCCTGCTGGTGGCAGGCTTGGCGCTGCTGCGCCTGCACGCGCGCGAGATGCCCTCGCTGATTTCGGCGGGGCTGTGCTTCACCCTCGCCGTGTTCACCGCCGGGCTGTTCGACCTGAATACGACGCATCGTCTGGTCGAGCTGTGGCTGGTAGCGACCGTGCTCATGGGCGCGTGCTTCGGGATGCTCGCGCTGTACTTCCCGAACAGGACGCGACGGCTCTACACGCAGCCGGGACTCCGGTACGTCCCGCTGGCGCTCGGCGTCGGAATCCTTGTCCCCTTGCTCTATCTCCACGCGAACCCACCGTATCCCGCGTTCGTCAATAACGTCTACGCATCGGCGGGGTTGGTGGCGCTGGCCGGGGCAATTGTGTTTGTGATCAGCCTGGTTCGCCGCCGGGTGCGCGCCGCGTCTGCGGTGGTACGCGATCAGGCAGGCACGGCGCTGGTGGGCTTGCTGCTGGCGGGCGCTCCGGCGCTGGTCTGGCTGGCGAGCGCGGTGCTCGCGCCGCTGCTGGGCACACAGGTGCTGACGCTCAACCTGCGGCTGGCGACGCCATTTCTCCTACTCCCGGCGATGAGCCTGATGTACGTCCTGCTTCAGTTCCGTACCTTCAACACCGACCGGCGCATCAGCCAGGGCATTACCTATGGAATGCTGCTGCTTGGGCTGGTCGTCGGCTACTTCCTGCTGACCTTCGGCGCGACGCTCCTCACCAGCCGCGCTGTCAGCGCGACGGATGTGCCGTTGATGGCGCTGGTCGTGTTCGTCGTCGCCGTGCTGGTTCTGCCCGTGCGTTCGTGGCTGCAAGAACGCATCGACGCGATCTACTTTCGCACGCGGCGCAACTATCAGACGCAGGTCGAGGAATTCGCCTATCGCCTGACGACGCTCGTCACGGTGGATGACATCCTTCGGGAGTATCGGGCGCAGCTTGACGCCGTGCTCCATCCTGCCCACGTCGCCATCTTCCTGTTGGATCGTCAAAGCGGCGAGTTCATCGCCTTCGGCGCGCCCACGCCGGAGACGGACGTGCGCTTTGTCGAAAACAGCCCGTTGATTGACCTGTTAAACCGCGAGGAAACGGTATACCTGGAACCGGGGCGTCCGTGGCATGGGGATTTGCTGGTCGAGCGAGCGCGCCTGATGATCCTGCAATCGCTTGTGCTGATCGGCTTCCGCAGCCGCGATGACCTGAACGGCTTTGTCTCGATTGGCGCGCCGCGCTCCGGCGAAGGAATCTACAGTTTCGAGGCGCTGCGCTTCGCCCGCAGCCTGACGCAGCAGATCAGCGTCGCCGTCGAGCGCGCGCAGGTGGTCACGTCGCTGGAACGGCGCGTGCGCGAGCTGGACGTTTTGAGCCAGGTCGGGCAGGCGGTGAACTTCACGCTGAATTTCGACGACCTGCTGGAACTCATCAGCACGCAGGCGGACAAGCTGATCGAAGCCTCGCATTTTTACATCGTCCTGCGCGACTGGGTCAGCGACGAGCTGTACTTTGCGTTCTTCCTCGAACAGGACGAGCGCTACCCCGATAAGGAAAATCGCCGCTGGGCGGTGGGGAATGACCTGTTCAGCGAGATCATCCAGACGCAGAAGCCGCTGCGCGTGACGAGCTACGCGCGGGCGATGCACGAACGAGGCGGCATGAATCGGCTGGAAGATGCAAATCTTCAGGCGTGGATGGGCGTGCCGTTGATTGCCGGGCAGCGGACGCTCGGCGTGCTTGCCGCCGGGACGACCGCGCCGAACAAACCGTACAGCGACGAGCAGTTGAAGATTTTCACGGATATTGGGGCGCTGGCGGCGACCTCGCTGGATAAAGCGCGCC
>CALMDI010000580.1 GCA_937864975.1 uncultured Chloroflexota bacterium
ACCGTTCGACCTCGACTACGAAATGGGACCGAACATTCACTACATCCAGTTCTTACGCACGGCAATTCCGCGCCAGTTTCTACCCCAGGTTTACTACCCGACCGTCAGCCCGCTTCTCCTGAATCGGCTTCGCGATTGACGTCCTGCATGTGACATAGTTGAGATGCGGTTCGCGCATCATTCCGTCTTATCATGGATTACAGGTTCACACTATGAGGGAATGAATGCGGAATCTGACGATTGAGCGGACGGCGGCGATCATTCTGTTCGTGCTGCTGTTCGCGATGGCGGCGCGCGTGCCCAACGATACCGATACGTGGTAGCCTATTCGCAGCGGGCAGCACACGCTTACCCAGGGCATGATTTACGCCGACCCGTTCTCGCACACCATGCAGGGTCAGCCGTGGATTAATCACAGTTGGGGCGCGCAAATCGTCTTGTACGGCGTCTGGTCGCTGGCGGGAAACGCGGGGCTAACCCTCTTCACCGCAGCGCTGGCGACGGCGGGCATGTTCCTCGTGTACCGCATGTGCGCGGGCAGCGTCTACGTGCGCGCGTTCGCGCTTGTGCTCGGCGCGGCGACGGCGGCGGTGTTCTGGTCGCCGCGCCCGCAGATGTTCTCCTTCGTCCTGAGCGCGGCTGTCCTCTTTCTTCTGTATCTTTATAAACGGAAACGGATCGACCGGCTGTGGCTGATTCCGGTGGTGATGGCGGTATGGGGCAATTTACACGCCGGGTTTTCCATCGGCTTTATCCTGCTGGCGGGCACGATTGCGGGCGAAGTCCTCGGCAACCTGTTCAACCGGGGTGGTGAAGACGTCATCCCGTGGCGAGGCGTTCGCAAGCTCGTGCTGGTGACGCTGGTATCCGTCGCGGCGCTGGTCATCAACCCGTATGGGCTGCAAATCCTGACCGTCCCGTTCGACACGGTCAGCATCGGCGCGCTGCAAAACTTTATTCAGGAATGGAATTCACCCAACTTTCACGAGCGGCAGACGTGGCCCTTCATCGCGCTGCTGCTGGCGACGTTTGGCGCGGCGGGTGCCAGCCGAAAACGGCTGGGCTGGACGGATTTTCTTCTCGTGAGCGGCACGGCGTTCCTGTCGCTGCTGGCGGGGCGCAATATCGCCGTGTTCGCGGTCGTGGCGACGCCTGTGCTGACCTATCACCTGGACTCGGTGCTGAAAGAGCGCGGCTGGGCATTCGCTCCCGCGCGCTCCGCGACGCCCATGCAAGCGCGTCTGAACGTCTTGCTGCTCGCGCTGGTGTTCGTGGGCGCGCTGGCGAAGGTCGGACTTGCGCTCGACCCAAAGACGGTACAGGACGCGCAAGCAGATGTACTGCCGCTCGGCGCAAGCGCCTATCTGAACGGGGCAGCGCCACCGGGACCGATGTTCAACAGCTATAACTGGGGCGGCTACCTGATGTTCGCCGCGCCCGACTATCCCGTCTTTGTCGACGGGCGTACCGACTTGTACGGCGACACAATCCTGACGACCTGGCTTGGCGCGATAAGCGCCGGGAACGAATGGCGCGACGTGCTTGAGGATTATGGCATCAATCTCGTCGTCGTCGAGTCGGGCAGCGGCTTGGGGCGGGCGCTGCGCGACGAGGCGGGCTGGTCTCTCGACTACTCAGATGAGCAAGCGGTGGTTTTCACGCGAGACGAGGTCGCCAATGACAACGGGTAGGGCAGCGGGAGGCGATCTCACGCCCGGCGCGCTGCTGGGAGACGGTCGCCTTCTGGTGATTTTGTTCGTCGCCTTTCGCCTGATTCTGCTCATGATCTATCAACCCTTGATGGTGGAAGGCGTCGAACGCGGGTTAGGTGTCGGCGGCGATACGGCGTATTACCACGCGCTGGCGGCGCTGACCGACGAAGGCTTCTTTCCCTATCGCGACTGGTGGTACGAGTTTCCGCCGGTCGCCGCCTACCTGCATCTCACAATCTACGCGCTGGCAGGCGGCGACGATCACACGAATTTTACGACGCTGTTCGGCATCGTGATGCTGCTGTTCGACGTAGGTAATCTGCTCCTGCTGCGGAAGCTTGGCGCGCGGCTGTACGGCGCGAACACGGGCATGGCGCTGGCATGGATCTACACCCTTCTGCTCGCCCCCGCGGTTTTCCTGTGGTGGAATTTCGAGCCGATGGTCGCATTCTGGCTGCTGCTGGCGCTGTGGTGGCTGGCGCGCGGGCGCGAGACGGCGTCCGCGCTGGCGGCGGCGGTAGGCACGCTGACGAAGTTCACCCCCGCGCTGCTGCTCGGCGCGGTCTGGCGCTTTCGCCCGCCGCGCGTGGCGCTGCGCTATACCGTCCTCGTCGTCGGCAGCTTTCTCGCCGTGTACGTGCTGCTGTTCGCGCAGAACGCCGCGATGACGCTGCCATCGCTCACGGCGCAGTTCAGCAAACCGTCCTATCAATCGGTCTGGGCGCTGATCGACGGCAACTATACGACCGGCAATTTTGGCGACGTTCGCAGCCATCTTGACCCGGCGCAGGCGGCGGTCACGACCGGCAATCCAGCGGTCATTCCCGCCATTGTTCGGCTGGTAGTGGCGGGCGGGATCGGCGTATTTGTCTTTCTGCGCGCGCGGCGGCTGGATGATCGGGGGCTGGTGGCGTTCGTTACGATTACGCTGCTCATCTTCTTCCTACAGGCGCAGGGATGGAGTCCCCAGTGGCTGGGGCAGATCATTCCGCTCCTGCTGTTGTGCTTCCCGACGCGCAACGGCGTGCTAGTGATCGTCCTGCTGAGCGCGCTGGTTTTTGCCGAGTATCCGGTTCTGTTCATGCGAACGGGCGATACGGGCGGGGTTATCAGCGGCAGTCAGGTCGCGCCGTTCGTCGTGCTGGTGCTCAGCCGGACGGCGCTGCTGGTGGGGGTGTGCGTCGCGCTCTACGGCAAGCTGCGGCAGGAGCCGCTTCCGCGCGATGCCTGACGTGCGCGCGTCGCGCCGCCTTCTGCTCGTCCTTCTGCTTGCGCTGGCGCTCCGGCTGGTGAATCTGGGCGAGCGTAATCTGTGGTATGACGAAGCCTTCGCGATCCTGTTTGCCGATCAGGGATTGAGCGACATGCTCTACGGTACGCTGACCCCCGTAGCGGGCGGCGCGGCGGACATTCACCCGCTGCTGTATTACGTGACGCTCGACGGCTGGATGGCGCTGGTTGGGCGAAGCGTATTCGCGGTGCGCCTTCTGAGCGCGCTCATTGGCGTGGCGACCATCGGCGTGATCTATGGGTTAGGGCGCGATTTGTTCGACGAGAAGGTTGGGCTGGCGGCGGCGCTGGTCGCGGCGGTCGCGCCGTTCCACATTCAGTATTCACAGGAGGCGCGCATGTACAGCCTGCTGGCGCTGCTGCTGGCAGGCGCAACGTGGGCGTTCGCGCGCGGCTGGCGCGAGCCGGGGCGCTGGCGCTGGTGGCTGGTTTTTGGCGTGCTGGCGGCGCTGGCGATGTACACACAGCAGCTTGCCGCGTTCTATCTGGCGGCGCTTGGCGTGGTGCCGTTTCTCCAACGGAAACGCGCGCCAATGATCGGCGTGCTGGCGTGCGCGCTCGTCGCGTTGATCCTGTATCTGCCGTGGCTGGTGCAGCTTCCGGCGCAGTGGAGCAAGGTTGGCTCGTATTACTGGATTTCGCCGCCGACGGTCGCCCGTTCATTCCTCACGCTGCGAACGTTTCTGTCCGTTGGCGCGGATATGCCGATGCCGTGGGGCGTGGTCGCGCTGTTCGGCGCGATCTTTATTTTGATCTTCCTGCCGGTGCAGATCATCCTCAGGCTTCGCCGTCGCGCCGCAGAGCGTCAACCGCTGCTGTTCGTGCTGTGGCTGTTTGCCGCGCCGGTCACCCTGATGTGGCTCGTGTCGCAGGCGCGCCCTGTCTATCTGGAACGTGCTTTGCTCCCGTCGGCGCTCATGCTCTATCTGCTGCTCGGCTGGCTGTTCGTTCGGGGCGGCTTACCGCGTCCCATCGCGGTCGTCGTGGGCGCGGTCGGGCTGGCGCTGGTCGGCGTGGGGCTGGTCACGCACTATACGTGGAATCGTTTCCCCAATTCGCCGTTTCGTCAGGCGGTGGCATCTATCGAAGAGGCGTGGCAGGAGGGCGACACGGTTCTGCATCAAAGTAAGCTGTCCGCGCTGCCCGCCGTCTACTACGCGCCGGAACTCGACCAGCGGTTCATTGCCGATGCGCCCGGCTCCCCGGAGGACACGCTGGCGCTGCCCACGCGCCAGGTACTCGGCGTGCGGGCGGTAGACTGCGTGCAGCAGGTCGGCGGCGCGGGGCGTGTCTGGTTCGTCGTCTTTCCCGACGTGCTGCGGCAGGCGGAAGCGGCGGGGCGCGACGATGTGACCGCCGCGCTGAACTGGCTCGACATGCATTATCGGCGCGAGGAGACGCAGCGGTTTAACGATCTCGACGTCATGCTCTTTGCCGAGCCGGACGCGGATGCTAGCGCCGCTCGCTGCCAGGAGGCGTAGATGTCACGTCGCGCGCAGCAGGCGATTCTCGCCGCCGTCATCGGCGTGCTGCTGGTCGCCAACGTGGTCGTCACGCACCGCTTTCTGACTGAGCCGTTTCCGGGGCACAACGACTTTCTCACGCCGTGGGAAGGCGCGCGCTCGTTCTGGATCGACGGCGTGCCCGTTTACAGCGACCAGTCCAACGCGAATATCCAGACGCAAATTTACGGACGACCGATTGAGGAAGGCGAATTCCCCAATTACTTTGCCTACCCGTTTTACACCATCGTTCTCATGCTGCCGCTGGTGTGGATGCCCTATGCGTGGGCGACGGCGGTGTGGATGGTGGCTCTGGAAGCCTGCCTGATCGGGGCGCTGTTCCTGCTGCTCGACCTCTACCGCTGGAAGCCAAAGCCGTGGATGCTCGTGCTTTTGATCGTCTGGATGCTGTTCTTTTACC
>CALMDI010000581.1 GCA_937864975.1 uncultured Chloroflexota bacterium
GACCTGTCACCGCGGTTCGCCGTCTGATTGACCCGGATTGGCTTCCCTACATCTATACGCCACCGTTCCCTTCGTATATCTCCGGTCATGCCACGACATCCGCAGCGGCGGCAGAAGTGTTGGGCGGATTCTTTCCCGAACGCCGGGACGAGATTCAGGGATGGGCTGAGCAAGCCGCGCTGTCTCGCCTCTACGGGGGCATTCACTTCCGCACGGACAACGAAGTCGGGCTGCGCGTCGGACGCAGCGTGGGAGCCGCCGCCCTGGGACGGATCAACGACATTCTCCTGGGAGGTCTGTAAGCCATGCCTGTCGCGCAAAGCCACTGGCACAACCTGGATGCCTGGACGCTGGAAAACGACGCGATGCGGGTGGTCATCGTGCCAGATCAGGGCGGCAAAATCGCCTCTATCTACGACAAGCGTGCCGGTCGAGAATGGCTCATTTCCCCGACCGAAACGCCCATTCGCCTTGCCCCCTATGCCGCCCCGTATCCCGATTACGACATGAATAGTTGGGACGAAATGTTCCCCACCATCGTCGAGGTTGAGTACCCTGTGCCCGGTCCCTATCACGGCGTCTCCTTGCCCGACCACGGCGAGGTGTGGGCAATGCGTTGGACAACCGAGTCGGCGGACAATAGTCAGGTAACGCTGTCCGTCGATGGTCGCGCCCTCCCGTACCGGTTTGTCCGTTCCGCCACGCTCGAAAACCCGGCGACACTCCGCCTGCGCTACCGGGTAACGAACACAGGCGGCGAGCGGTTCGCCTACCTGTGGACTTCGCACCCACTGTACCAGGTCGATGAACAGACCGAGATCGTGCTTCCGCCGCAGGTCGACGAAGTGTACAACGTTCACAACGTGCCGCCGTGGGGCGATCATGGCAACCGTTTTTCATGGTCGCACCCGAAAACGAACGACGGTAAGTCCTGGGACATCTCCCGAATCGGTCCCGTATCGCTGCGTGACTGCCGAAAGTTCTATGTGCAGCCGGAAGTTCCGGTTGGCTGGGCAGGGCTGCGCCAGCGCGATACGGGCGCGTGGCTGCGTATGGACTGGGATCAGGCGAAGCAGCCCTACCTCGGCATATGGATTGACGAAGGCACTTATGCGACCGTGCCAACCGTCGCGCTGGAGCCGACGAACGCCTTTTATGATGGGCTGGTCGTTGCTTACGAGAATAACCGGGTGGACTTCCTCGACCCCGGCGCTACCGCCGAATGGGAATTAACGGTCAGTCTGGACGATGGGCGCGCACGTATCGACGAACCGCGCAGGGACCCGGATGGCGCTGCACAAGGATAAGTGAACATGTCGGACGGTCTTGCGTTTCCACTTCTGGCGGGCAGGGTCGCCGTAATCACCGGCGGCGCGCAGGGTTTGGGCGCGGGCACGGCGGAAGTCCTCGCCGGGCAGGGCGCGCGGGTATTCCTGCTCGACCTGCAGGAAGGCAGGGCACAGGAGCTTGCGGCGCAGCTCCCTGGGGATGGTCACGCGGGGTTACGATGCGATGTGACCAACGCGGACGAGCGCAGCCGCGCGATTCAGCGCGTTCACGAAGCGGCAGGACGTATCGACATACTGGTCAACAATGCGGGTGTTCAATTTCATTCACGGGCGGAGGAGATCGAAGACGAAAAATGGTACTGGTTGATGGAAATTAACGTCCACGCGGTACTGTTCATGTCGCGCGACGTTGGTCGCATGATGCTGCGACAGGGACGGGGTTCGATTATCAATATAGGCAGCATTGCGTCGGTGCTGTCCATGCCGCGCCGCACGCCCTATGTCACGGCAAAAACCGCGATTCTTGGGCTAACGCGCACCCTCGCGGTCGAATGGGCGAGCCGCGGCGTCCGGGTTAACGCCGTTTGTCCCGGTTATCATGAAACACCGCTCCTGATGGAGCATATCGACCGGGGCACGCTTGACGGCAATCGTATTCTCAAACGCATCCCGATGGGTCGGCTGGGAACCATTGAAGACGTGGGCAAAGCGGTTCTGTTTTTCGCGTCCGACCTGTCGGATTACGTCACGGGTCAGCACCTGCTCGTCGATGGTGGCTATACGGCATTTGGCGCGCCGGAGGATGCCAGTTGAGCAGCGGCTTGATCACACGGATCGACGCCTTCGAGGCTATTCTTCCGCTTCCAAAGACCCTTGTGCTGGGTCAAATGGTCATTCCGCATCGTGAGTATTCGTTCGTGCGGCTGTACGACGACGCCGGAAACATCGGCACGGGCTTTGCGCTGTCACGCAACGCACCGGTCAGCGCCACGTTCCTGCGTGCGATTGCGCCCTTCTGGCAAGCCAAGCCGCTGGACGAACACGAGATGCTCTACGAGCGGGCGGTCAAGTCCAACGTGGCGCTCGGCACCAACGGTGTTTTCTGGCGGGCGCTCAGCCTGGGCGATTGCGCGCTTTATGACCTGCGAGCGCAGCGCGCCGGTCAGCCTCTGGCAGAATTCTTGGGCGGTCAGGTGAAAAATACGACGACGATGCTTGTCGGCGGTTACCCGATGCCGGACGAGACCAGCGCCACGCTCGCCGCTGAAATGCGCGCGATGTCTGCCTACCGTCCTGCCGGCGTCAAGATCGGCAGCTCCAGTGATTACGCCAAAGATACGCGACGGCTGGCAGCCGGCCGTGAGGCGTTGCCGGAGGGCACTCCCCTCATGATAGACCTGCACTGGAACGCGCCCAACGCCGAGGCGGTTCTGGCGCACGCACGCGAGTGGGATCGATTCAACATGGGCTGGATCGAAGACCCCTTCGGCTTTGACGATTTCGAGAATATTGCTCGGCTCGCGGATGGGCTGTCATTTCCCGTCGCCGTCGGCGATGAGCAGAGCGGTGTGCGCCATTTCCGGCGGCTGATGGACGACGGGCATATCGGCGTCGTGCGGCTGGATGCGACGGTCTGTGGCGGCGTGCGCGCCTTTATGACCATCGCCGCGCTGGCGGCGGAGCGCGGCTTGTCCGTCGCCTCCCACGTCTATCATCATGTCCATACGCAGCTTGCGTCCGTCGTGCCAAACGTTCAATGGGTAGAGTATTTTTTGCCGACCAGCGGCTTGGATTCCATCGATCTGGTTTGGAACCGCGATCTTGAATGGGCAGACGGCGGCTTGGTCACGGCGACCGAACCGGGCATGGGCTACCACTGGAATGAAGCGGCGCTTGAGCGCTATCGCCGCACCTGAGGACGCCCCATGATCTACGAACTGAGGATCTATACGTGCCGTCCCGGATCGGTCGCCACGGTGCTTGAGATGTGGAAGAGCGAAGGTCAGGCGATGATTGCGCCGTATATGAAAATGGCGGGGCAGTGGGTCGCGGAGACTGGCATTGTCAATCAGATTTATACGTTGTGGGAGTTTGAGGACATGAACCACCGCCAGCGCGCGCGTCAGGCGCTGCTTGCTGATGCCGCCTTCGCCGCCTATCTCGCGGAAGTGCGCCAGTTCTACATCGAGCAGGAAGTTGTCTTCCTCTCGCCGACAGAACTTTCGCCCATCCGATGATCGACCTGAGCGGTAAGCGGGCGCTGGTCATCGGCGGGACGAGCGGCATCGGCAAAGGGATCGCGCAGGCGTTCGCACGAGCAGGCGCGCAGGTGGCAGCATCCAGCCGCGACTTGAACCGTGTCACAGCCACGGCGGCAGAGCTGAGCGCACTCGGCGCCAAAGCCCTCGCCATCGCCTGTGACGCCCGCGACCTCGATTCGGTGCGTCGTCTGATGAGCGAGATCGAACGGGCGTGGGGACAATTGGATATCGTCGTCAATGCTCAGGGCACGACGCGCAAAACACCGTCTGAACAGGTAGATGACGAGGAATTCGCCGGGATTGTCGACCTCAACCTGCATAGTGTATTCCGAATCTGCCGCGAGGCGTATCCTCTGATAAAGCGCGAGGGCGGCTCGATTATTAACCTCGCATCGCTGGGGGCGTGGATCGGACTGCCGGACGCCGCTGCTTACAGCGCGAGCAAAGGGGGCGTCGTGCAGATGACCAAAGTGCTGGCAGTTGACTGGGCGCGCGAGAACATTCGCTGCAATGCCATCGCGCCCGGCTGGATCGTGACGCCGCTATCCGCGCCTATTCTCGACCAGGAGCAGTACCGCGTGCCCATTCTGCGGCGCATCCCTTTACAGCGTTTTGGCACGGTAGACGAGGTCGCGGGCGCGGCGCTCTTTCTGGCATCTGATCTTGCCCGTTATGTCACGGGAACCGTGCTTACCGTGGATGGCGGGGTGCTTGCCGGTGTCTGACAGGCGCTGGATCGACTGTGAGGAATCATGGATATAGCCAGCGGACGGTCTGTCTACGGCGTCTTCCGTGCAACTGCCGAGTCTCAGCCAGAGAAAGAGTGGCTGGTTTACGAACCGCCTGAAGCGGAAGCCGAGCACAGCACCTACCGTCAATTTCTGTGGCGGATCCACCAAGCAGCACAGTTCCTACGTGCGCTCGGCGTGAATGAGGGTGATACGCTCAATCTCCATCTTTCGAATCATCCGGCGCACCCGCTACTGATGCTGGCAGCGTCGATGATTGGCGCTGTCGTCGTGCCAACCAATCCGGTGAGCACCGCCTCGGAATTGAAGTACGTTCTGGGGCACGCCGGGATCAAAGTCGTCTTTACCCAGGCTGAACATCTCGACATCGTTCGTCAGGCGGCACAAACGTCCTCGGTTCGCCATATCATCCTCTGCGGAAACGCGCAGGTCGCGGAACACTCCTTGCTAGACCGCGAGTTGGATGGGTTTCCAACACAGGCCCCGCC
>CALMDI010000582.1 GCA_937864975.1 uncultured Chloroflexota bacterium
GGGAAGCTCGATTATTCTGTCTGCCAGCCCGCTCGACGGTCTGGTTCGGATTCGCGTTCAGGACAAGGCCGACGGAATCCCGCCGCAGCATCGCGCTCACGTATTTGAAGCCTTCCGGCAGGTCAGCCGAGCCAAGCCGCAGCGCGGAGCGGGGCTGGGTCTGGCGATTTGCAAAGGCGTCGTCGAAGCGCATGGCGGCACCATCTGGATTGAGCAGCACCGCGGTCCCGGCACGACCATCGTGTTTACCCTCCCCGCCGCCGATTGACGTGTTGAGACTCGTTTACCCGACAACCTGTTCCAGCTTACGAAGCAACGGATCGAGCCGCGCGCCGAGTTCCCGCGCCTCGTCTAACAGGCGGCTGGCATTTTGCTCAAGCTGTCGCAGCGCCTCCTGAAGCTGCCGCGCTTCCGCGAGCATATCGGGGACGCCGGGCAGCGGCTCCGGTTCAGGCGGCACAGGCTGAAACTGCGTCGTCCACGCCGCCCACACGCGCGCTATCCAGCCTGCGAGCGCGCCGTCGTTCATGTCCGTCTCGACGTAAACCCAGTCAAAATTGTCGGCGCGGCGCTCGGTCGCCGGGTACCAGCGCAGCCGCTGCCCCTGACGCATCCGCGCGAGTTCTGTCCCCTGTAGGGTCGGAGCGCCTCGCAGGCGGATGAACGTGCCGGTCTGAAGCTCGCCCACCTCCGGGTCGCCCGCGCGAGCAGGTTTTTGAACACGGCTACCGGGCGGTGCCGGGCTGCGTCCTGCCGCGCTGTTGGCGCGCGCCATGCCGGCGAGAACGCGCGCCGAAGGCACAAAGGTACCCCACTGGCGGTCGTCGGCGCTGCACAGCGCAAACAGGCACGCATGAATTTCCTGCGCGAAATAATGGTCGGCGGCAAGCGTCAGTTCGGCGGTATAAGCGTCATCTGTCAGCGCGGTGCGCCATCCTTTATACGGATCGTAGCCGACCGCGCAGCCCAGCTCCGTGATCACAATACGCGGCGTTTTGCCGCCGAACGCCGCGCGCGCATCGCGTTCCCTGCCGACGTGCCACGGGAAGCTGAGAGTCACCTGCCGGTCGAAATACTGGTGCAGACCGAGCAGGTGATCGCCCGCGTGCGCCCGCTCGACGCAGCCTCGCAGGGTTTCCCAGTCGTTCGGCTCGGGGCTGCCGGTGGAGAAGTTGAGGATGACCCCCCTGCGACCGAGCCGTTCGCATTCGTCCAACGCCGCGATTGTCCACGTGTTCAGCGTCGACAGAGTGCTTCGCGCGGGTTCGTTCCCCAGGTAAAGCAGGCAGCCCTTCGGCGCGATCTTATCGACCATCCGCACGTGCGCCCGTGGCTCGGCGGTCTCGTGAAGGTTGTCGTCGGGCCAGTGGCGATAGATAATCGACGTATTCAAGGGAAGCAGCCGAGCGGCAAGCCCCGAATTGTTCATGACCACGTGATAGCGCGCGTTCAGTTGGCGTACCTCGTCCGCGATGGCATCGACCGACAAGCCGCGGTCGCCGAGAATGTGTAACCCTAGAACCGGCATTCGACTCCTCACTGTGTTGGAACGCCTGCCTTCCAGATTTAGCATGAAGCGAGCGTGAAACAGGGCACAAATGGTCGTCCATTTGGTCGTCGTTTTCCGCGTCCTCGCTCCCCCAGACAGATTAGACGGTTAACGGCGTCAAACGTCGAAGCCATTGATCTCATCGTAGAGGATGCGGAACGTTTGCCGGCGCGCCTTCGTCCAGTTCACTGCGCCCGCCCCACATCGGTCATGCCCGTCAGCGCGCCGTGGCAGGCTGCCCGGATCACCGTAAATCTGACTTGTTTTGATTTCGATTCCGGTGGTTTTGGCGGCGAACTGTAAGTAAGTGAAGGTTTTGACAATGTTGAGAAACCGCGCTACGCTTTCCCTTCCAATTTGGCAAAAGATGACCGTGATTGCGAATTGCTTTTTATGAACCCGGCAACCCGATCCTCGGTCTCCCACTCCGACATTCGACAGGGAGAACCTGCCTTCGCCTGCCTAACCCATGTCTCCTTACCGGATTACCGTCACAGCGTCTTGCCCGCGATCAATGACCTCGGCGCGGCGGCAGGGCAGGTCGTGGCGCTGGTCGGAACCCAGATTCCCACCACCCCAGGCGTATCCGATCCCGATGCCGAAGCCATTGAGCCGCCTGGCGTGCAGGCGCTTCGCGTCTGATTATGGATGGACATTGGGACGAAAGGAGGACGTGCGCGGCGACACTCGTAGTTAGCTTCCTTTGAACCGGTTCTTTGCATAATCCGAGAGGTTCCATCATGTCCAAACGATTCTTGCTTTTGACACTGGTTGGTCTGCTGGTTCTTTCCATCGCGCCGATGCTTGCGGTCGCCCAGGACGATGACACGATCACGATTGGCTTTTTGCCGGGTGTGGTCGATCCGTTCTATCAGGTGATGGAAATTGGCGTGCGTCAGGCGGTCGAAGATTCGGCGCTGCCCGTCGAGCTGGTCGTTCAGATCCCGGAGAACTTTAATCCCTCCGTTCAGACTCCCATCCTCGATGCGCTTGTGGCGCGCGGCGACCTCGACTATCTCATCATCGCGGCGACCGATAAAGAGCAGTTGATCGCGCCGCTTCAGGCAGCCCACGACGCCGGCATCGAGATCATTTCGGTCGACACCTTCATCGGGGATGGCGACTACGTGAACGGTCCGGTCACCTTCCCGCTGAGCTACATCGGCTCGGACAACGTCGAAGGCGGTCGCATTGCCGCCGAAGCGCTCGCGGAAAACGTCGGCGGGACGGGGAAGGTCTACATTCAGAACGTGACGCCCGGCATCAGCACGACCGACCAGCGCGCGCAGGGGTTCCGCGAGGGCATCGCGGAGTTTCCCGACATGGAAGTGGTCAGCGAAGACTTCAATAACGACGACGAGAACACGTCGGTTCAGCAGACGTCCGCGACGCTGGAGCGCGAGTCTGACCTCGTCGGCATTTTCGGCACGAACGTGTTCAGCGCCAACGGCGCGGGCATCGCGGTACAGAACGCCGGTTTGAGCGACGCGGTTGACGTCATCGCCTTCGACGCGACGACCTTCGCGGTCGAGCAGCTTCGCGCCGGCGTCGTCAGCCTCGTCATCGCGCAAAAGCCCTTCGACATGGGCTATCTGGCGGTTCAGTTTGCCATCGCGCACAACCAGGGCGTGAGCAGCCTGCCCAAGCGCGTGCCCACGGGCTACGCGGTCATCGACATCGAAAACGTGGACGATCCCGAAGTCGCACGGTTCATCTATCAGGTCGAATAAGATTACTTCACTGCGTGTCGGGGGCGCGTCCGTCGCGCTCCCGGACACGCTGCCCGGGTAAACAGGAGTTCGCGCATGGCGTTGGAGAGCCAGACCGACGTTTCGACCCTGACCGCAACGCAGCAATCGGTTCGAGCGCAGCGCCACGTGCTGCTCACGCTCAGCCGCGTCTGGGCGTGGGTCTTCCTGATCGCCCTGATCGTCTTTTTCTCGCTGTCCGTGTCGATTACCAGCGAAGGCGACGTCAACTTTCTGACGCTGCGGAACTCGCAGAATATCCTGATCGCCATCACGCCGGTCCTGCTGATGGGGTTAGGGCAAACGTTCGTCATCATCGCGGGCGGCATCGACCTGTCGGTCGGCTGGGTGATGGGTTTGTCGTCGGTGATCTCCGCGCTCCTCGCACGCGATCTGGTCGCGCGCGGTATCGATCCAACCCCGGCGATTTTCCTGGCGTTTGCGGGCGGTATCGCCGCCAGCGGCATGGTGGGCTTGATCAACGGCTTGATTATCGCCCGGCTCAAGGTGCCGCCGTTCATTGTCACGCTCGGCGTCTCGTTCATCGTGCGCGGCGTGGCGCTGCTGTTTTCGGGCGGGCAGACGGTCGCCGGGCTGCCCACCCAACTGCGCGACTTTGGGAATGAATCGCTGCTGTACTGGGTTGGCGGTGGCGCGAACCAGCTTCATTTCCTGCGGCGTCCCGAAGTCACCGGCGAGCAGCTTCGCGCGCTCGACCGGATTCTCGGCTGGCCCGTCGTCATCACGGCGATTGTCGTGGCAATTGCGATTTTCCTGCTCCATAAGACACAGTTCGGTCGGCATACCTACGCCATCGGCGGTAACAAAGAGGCGGCGCTGCGCGCGGGCGTCCCCGTAGACCGTCACACGATTTTACTCTACGTCATGTCGGCGGTGACGGCAGGCATCGCGGGGTTGCTGCATTCCGCGCGCTTCAGCGGCGGCTCGCCCACCGCGGGCGACCCGCTCCTGCTCGGCTCGATTGCGGCGGTCGTGATCGGCGGCGTCAGTCTGTTCGGCGGCGTGGGGCAGATTAGCGGCACCGTGATCGGCGCGCTCATTATCGCTGTCCTGCAAACCGGGCTGGTCATGCTCGGCGTCGAGGCGTTCTGGCAGTTCATCGTCGTCGGCTCGGTCGTCATTCTTGCCGTGCTCATCGACCAGTCGCGCGACCTGATTATCGGTCGCGCCGAATCGTAGGGAGCATGATGGAACCCGTCCTTTCCTTACGCAATATCCTCAAACGCTTCGGCGGCTTGACGGCGGTGAAGCATGTCAACCTCGACATTTTCCCCGGTGAGGTCGTCGGCTTGGTCGGGGACAACGGCGCGGGAAAATCGACGCTCATCAAGTGCGTATCCGGCGTCTACCACCCCGACGAGGGCGAGATCCAGTTTATGGGGCAGACGATGGCGTTCAGCAAGCCCATCGACGCGCGCCGCGTCGGCATCGAGACGATCTATCAGGACCTCGCGCTCGCGCCGAACTTGAATATCAGCGCCAATATTTTTATGGGGCGTGAAGCCAAGCGGCGCTATTTCGGCGGCTTAATTAAAACGCTGGACGAGGAGAAGATGCTCTCCGAATCCCGGCGCGTGATCGACTCGCTCGATATTCGCCTGCCGAATTTCGGCGCGCAGATTGATAAGCTGTCGGGCGGTCAGCGGCAGGCGGTCGCGATTGCGCGCGCGGTCTACTGGAACGCGCGGCTGATGATTATGGACGAGCCGACGAACAACCTGGGCGTGCCGGAACAGCGCAAGGTGCTCGATCTGATCCGCAAGCTGCGCGAGTCGGGCGTGCCTGTGATCCTGATCAGCCACACGCTGCCCGACGTGTTCGCCGTGACCGACCGGATTGTCGTCATGCACCGCGGGCATAAAGTCGCGGAAAAGCAGACCGCCCAGACGGACAGCCAGACGGTCGTCGAATATATGGTGGGCGCTCGCAGCGACGTTCGCGCCGATTAATTGAAGCCGCCCGGCGTTCAAAACGCCGGGCTACTGAAGAATATTCAAATCCCTGAAGGGACTGAGAAGCTTTTTAACCTCTTTAGAGGTTTCCAGCTTTTCCTGTAGCCGACGGTTTCGGCGTCGGCTCCGCGCACAGCGCGGAGTTCAGTCGAACCAGTGGTTCGACCCCTTGCCGACCCTCGGCATAGTTTAGGGAGCGAGGTTGATGACCGGACGCTTACAGGGCAAAGTCGCCGTGGTGACCGGCGCGGGCAAGGGCATTGGGCGCGCCTCGGCACTGGCGCTGGCGCGCGAAGGCGCGGACGTGGTGATTACGTCGCGCACCGAGGCGGACTTGCGGGAACTGGCGCGTGAGATTGAGGCGCCTGGCGCGCGGGCGCTGGTCGTCCCGGCGGACGTGAGCAAGGTCGAGGACGTTGACCGTCTGAAGCAGGCGGCGCATGAGGCGTTCGGCAAGGTCGATATTCTCGTCAACAACGCGGGCGTCGGCAAAAACGGCACGGTGCAAAGCCTCACGGTCGAGGATTTCGACTGGATTATGGCGTCGAATTTTCGCAGCACGTTCCTTTGCACCAAAGCATTTATGCCGGGAATGATCGAGCGGCAGGAAGGCAACATTATCTTCGTCGGCTCGGTCGCCGGGATGCAGGGCTTGCCCAACGAGTCGATTTACTGCGCCACCAAGCACGCGCAGAAGGGCTTTGCCGAGTCGATTGATTACGAGTGCCAGCCCTACAACGTCAAGGTCTCGTATATTGCGCCCGGCGGGACGAATACCAATTACGGCTTCTACAACGGCACGCGCACGCCCGGCGACCCGATGCTCGACGGCTTCCTGACGTCGGAAGACGTTGCCGACGCCGTGGTGTTCGCGGCGACGCAGGGTCCCAAATCCCGCGTGTTTCTGATTGGAATGCGCCCGATGAACGAAGGCTTGTCCACGGGGTCGGGCAGTCACTTCAAATTCGCCACCCGGTAAGGGGAATCCATGAGTCTGGATATTCTCACCTTCGGTGAGGCGCTGGTCGAAGTCATGCGGACAAAGCCGGGTCAGCCGTTGGATCGTCCCGGCGCGTTCAGCGGACCGTATCCGAGCGGCGCGCCGTTCATCTTTGCCGTGCAGGCGGCTCGGCTCGGCGCGCGCGCTGCCGCGATGGGCTGCGTGGGCAATGACGCCTTTGGCAAATGCCTGCTCGACCAGTTGGAGCTTGACGGCGTTGACCTGCGCGGAATGGATGTCTTATCAACCCACACTACCGGGGTTGCGTTCGTCGCCTACGCGCCCGATGGCTCACGCGAGTTCGTGTTTCACGTGCGCGGCGCGGCGGCGGGTCAGCTTTTCCCGGCGATGCTGGACGAGTCCCTGTTTGACGACCTGAAATGCCTGCATATTATGGGTTCGACCCTGTCGATTCACGATGACGCGCTGGAAACAGGCTTGCACGCGCTGGCGCTGGCGCAGCTTGCGGGCGCGAAAATCAGCTTCGATCCCAACGTGCGCCCGCAATTACTGCCGCCGGAGCGCGCCCGCGACGTCTTCGCGCCGTTCGTGGAAGCCGCCGACGTGATTATTCCCACGGCGGACGAGGCGCTTCTGCTGACAGGCGCGATGCTGCTGGACGAGGCGGTTGAAACGCTTCTGTTCGAGCATGACAAGCCGGAGCGCGTGGTTGTCGTGACGGACGGCGCGAACGGATGCACGGTCTACACGTCCGCGGGCGAGAGCGATTTCGGGCACATGATGAACGTCGAGCCGGTGGAAGGCTTCCCGGTGCATGAGGTCGATCCGACCGGGGCGGGGGATTGTTTCGACGCCGGGTTTCTGGTGCGCTGGCTGGCGGGCGACCCGCCTTATGACGCGGCGCGTTTTGCCAACGCTGACCGGGTTCACACCATTCACGGTGATCGCAACGATTTCGTCGCTTTTGAGCAGCAAATGGCCGACGCCGGCACATTCGCGTTTTCCGCGCTGGCGACGACATTCGCCCGCGAATTCGCGTCGGACCAGCGCGCGGACACCGAGCCGCAGGATGGCGTCTCGCTCGAGGTTCAGCTCGCAGATAGCGACCGAGAGCTCAAGGTCGAGTCGCCGGGC
>CALMDI010000583.1 GCA_937864975.1 uncultured Chloroflexota bacterium
GAGTTCATGATCGTAACGATTCCAAAATATTGCATTACGGTAGTCAAAAAATCGATATCACAATGGACAACCCGATCTCATTCCCGTTGGTCTTACTCCGAATAACGCAGTGCAGTACACGTCCGAAGGCATCGAGATTAAAGCGTCTCGATACGGTCGCGGATGGCAGGGGCATAATCCAGAAGAAATCTGGCTATTGGTGTTTGTATTCGATAACAACCGCCCGAACGATGCTACAAACGGAATTGTGCCAAAACCATTTCGGTTTCAAATGATATTAGGAGCGCAGTTGCTGCGTGATGACTGGATCTATTCAGGTCGATCTGAAACAAGCCGTAGAACAATTACGGCGAGCGTCACACAAACAGGGTTCGCGAAAATGCTTGAAAACTGGATTTATAAGGATGCAGACGTTCGCATCCCATCAATCCCATAAGGGCAACGATAGCTGGTTTTGCGACAACCGGTTCGCAACCTTATCACTGGTTTTAATCGCCGCAAGCTGAGGGATAGCGGAAAGACTGAGGTGATAGTATTCAGGCTTACGCTCGACGCCAATACACGACAACCCGACTGCCTCTGAGGCAGCAACGGTAGAGCCTGATCCCATAAATGGATCGACGAGAATACCTTCGCCGAGGGGAAGGGCTGCGTAAACAACCTGACGCAGGAAAGACTGTGGTTTTAGACTGGGATGGTCGGCAATCGCGCGCTCCTGGCGAGGTGTGCGCTCGCTCGGTATTACATCGTTAAAAGGTCTGCCATCGGGTAATCTTCTTAACCCACCTGTCTGATATTCCCGGAGGGAATCACTGACTTTCATTCCCTGAGGAAGGGGTTTTCGCAAAACTCCCCACGGCTCAAATCCCCCGCGAGGAAGAGAACATACGTCGGGATAATCCTTCTCTGCATTTTTGGGACGATCACCCCCACGAAGGGTTTGTACCAAGCGAATAATTTGCCCTCGAAATTCCAATCCGCCTGTTACCAGTGCCGAAAACACGAGCTGTGAGAGTAATGCATTGCTGGCAATAATGACATGCCCACCGGGGCGTAAGGCAAGCGTGACAAGTCTTGCCCATTCGATGAAAAACGCTTGAATGGCGGTTCGTTCTTTAGCATTAAAAGCCGTAAAACGTGGCAACGGGGCGCGTTTATAACCGTCGAGTTCAGGGGGGATCCTCCACACACCACCGGTGCCGTTATCCTTTTTTTCGAGTTGATCCTCATCATATTCTTTGACGCCATAAGGCGGATCGGTCACGATTGCGTGAATCGTATTTTCGGGAATAGTCTGTAACCATTCGAAACAATCGCCATGAACAACGCAGGAGCGACCCATAAAGTCGTGTTTGAAGCTCCCTACGAATTCAATGATCTGGGATTGTCTTGTCATGGGACAACGATTCCTTACCCACATGCTCCATCCAGGTTTGGCTGCTATGTTACCATCGATCAGGCGTCGCTCCGACATTTTGGATAGTTCTGCAGAGCTAAGCCAATGCAAATCATTACTATAAAGAAGCTGTAAAAAAGGACTCCGGTATTTTTGCCGAAGTCCTTTTTTGTGGGTTTATCCCCATAATAGGCTAATAGCACTCACGTCTCGTCGAGGCGTGTCAGCGCGTGCGACGCCGGGAAATCTCTCGTTTAAAGGAGAAGCACGATGCCCTGGAAACAATTGCCCTATTCAAAAGTGCTCTGGTTGTGTTTGCCGATTCTTTTGCTGGTCCTGATCGGCGGCACGCTCGCGCAGAGCCGCGGCGCGCTGCCCAGTGCCGCGCCGCGGGTCGATATCCCCAACCAGCAGGCGGGACGCCTGACCTATGGCACCAGCGTGACCGGGAGCGTCAGCTCCGGCAGCCCGTCGGCGTCGTACAGCTTTCAGGGCGCGCGCGGCGATCTGGTCAACGTGCAGGTCGTCGGCTTCACGTCCAACATGACGCCAAGCATCACGCTTTTCGACAGCGCGCAGCAGCCGCTGACCGTCAACAATAACGACGTCTTCAGCCCGATCACGGGCGACGCCAGCCTGTCGTGGTTCCTACCCGCCGACGGCTTGTATCTGGTGGTCGTCTCCGACGCCAACGGGCAGGCGGTCGATTTTGTCCTGCGCCTCGACGGTCGCCCGGAGGTCATCAGCCCGGTGTTGCAGCCGGACGTGCCCGTGCGCGTCAACATCCCTGCCGGGTCGCCGGTTCAGTTCTTCCGGTTCGAGGATCAACCCCAGTGTTTTAGCACGCTGACCATCATTCCAGAAGTACCGGATTTCCCCTTCACGGCGCACATTCGCTCCGCGGTCGGGCAGTCGGTTGCCATTTTGCGCGGCGGGGCGCTGCGTGAAGACCGCGTGACGGTGCCGCCCGACACCGGGCTTTACGAAATCGAAGTCGGCGCGGCGACGACGGACGCGGCAGGTTACGTTGTCCTCGTCGTCACCTGCGCCGAAAATGCGCCCTTCTGTGAAGGCGCCGCAGACCTGGGTCCGGTCGATATCGTGCTGCGCGGCGGCACCATCCCGTCAACGCCGACTCCGACGCCGACGCAACCGCCGCCCAGGCAGCCCGTGGTCACGCGCCCGGTGGTGACAGAAGTCCCGGTGATGACGGACACGCCGACCTCGCCGCCTCCGCCGGTCAACGACTGCGGCGGCTTCCGCCTGTCCTCGCCGCGGGAAGGCTTGCCGAACGGCGGCATCACGGTTTACTGGGATCCCGCGCCAAGCGCGACGAGTTACCAGGCGGTCGTCGTGAACAACGACAACGGCATGTCCACCGGCGCGTCCACCCCGGCGGGAACCACCAACGTGGGCTTGGACGTCAGCGTGGCGACGCTGGGGGAGGGCTTCAGCTTTACCGTGCAGGTGGTTGCGCTCAGTGGGGACACGGTCATCTGTCGCGACTCCGCGACGATGTTCCGCGAAGCGCCGCAGGATCCGACGCCCTTCGTCCCCCCGCCAGTCTGTAACGGCAACACATCGTGCGACGAAGGTGAAACGTACGAGCTGTGCCCGAATGAGTGTCCCGCGCCGCCGGTATGCGGAGACGATATCTGCTACCCGGAGGGCGGGGAAGATTCTGAAAGCTGCCCGCAGGACTGCGCGGAAAACGACTAAATCGCGGAACACCCGTCTCCGGCAATTTGGAGACGGAGACGGGTGTTCATCGGAGAGTAATTACCCGGTTGCCAGCACGCCGACAATCGGCTTCGGCGTGTAGTCGGTGCGCCACAAGCCGAAGTGATGCTCGCGGTTGTCTGGACTCTGGCACGGCGAGGGGTAGCAGGTGGCATCCGTCGGGAAATCGAACGCCGTCCAGATGACCCATCCGGCGACGTCGTTTTCTTCCAGCACGTCAATCGTGTTGTCAAACGTCTGCGCCTGTTCGTCCTCGCTCATCTCCGACGTGCTGTAACCGAAGGACAGCAGCACGACCGGCTTGGCGACGAGGTTTTTGAGCGTGACGAGCCGCCCGCGCAGCAGGCTGACGTCTTTGCTCCAGTGCGCGAAGCTGACGAAATCCACGTAGGGGACAGTGGCGGCGGAGTCGATTGCCCATCCTGCCGTGATCAGGTGGCGGCTGTCGATGGCACGAATCTGGTTCACGGTCTGGCTGAGCCAGTTCAGCACCGCCTCGCGGGTAAACTGCCCCTGCATGTTGTTCTCGATGCCGTAATCGATGTCGCCCGCGTTTCGCACGTCCCACGCCATTACCGCAGGCTCGTCGCGATAGCGCCCGACGATGAACGCCGTCTGCGCCTGCACGTGCGCCGGATTGCTGTAGAGCGGGTAGTTCTCCAGGTCGGGCATATCGTTGAGCGACAGGATCACGCGAAGGTTGCGCGCCGCCGCCCGCTGGATAATGCCGTCCAGCCGTTGAAACGCGGCTGGCACGGGAATCGCGCCGCTGCCGGGGCAGGTGAACAGCGCGTCATTCCACAGGTAGAGGCGAATCGTGTTCAAGCCCGACGTGGTAATCAGGTCAAGCTCGCGGTCGACGGTGTTCATATCCGTCTCGGTCAGGAAGCGCCGCCACGGGAAGCGCACCGGGTAGTAATTCACGCCCTGCGGGTAGAAAACGGCGTCGCCGATCACGAAGAAGTTTTCGCGCGCCTGCACCCATCCGGGCAGCGACGTTGGGCGGTAAGGGGGCAGCGCGGCGAATGCCTGCTGCACCTGGGCAATCGAGCAGGTCGGCAGCGGCTCGGCTTGTGCCTGTGCCGCGCGCGGCGCGAAGGCGACGCAGACAGCGGCGAGCAGTGCCGCGGAAATCAGCTTCAATAGACGATAAGTCATCGTTCCTCCCGTTTGAGTGGTCGTGCGTTGAGGAAAAAGCAATCCGACAATCACAAGATTTCAAGTCATATTAATTGTAATGGAAAGTTGCGTTCTCGCAATGGTTCGCTGGAACTAGCGTCGATTTGAACATAAATGGAAACGTCGTCAGGAAGCATACGTACCGTTTGCCCTGAAAGGTGACATTTCTCGATTAACTGCACGGACTTGCGCTATAGTTGAACGCAAAGATGATCAGCAAACGGCAGCTTTTCGGTTTTAAACGCCGCTGATCGCTCCACAGGATTG
>CALMDI010000584.1 GCA_937864975.1 uncultured Chloroflexota bacterium
GCAGGCGATTTCATAACTCGGATCGCGTTCCAGGTATGCGCGATTCTGCGGCGAGTTCTGCACCATCAGCGCGGAACGCTCGCCGGGCTTGAGCACGCGGCTCATCAGGTAAATGTCGGTCAAGCCTTCCAGGTCGCCGTTCGTCTTGAGGTTGAAGTCGTTGACGTTCTCCGGCGTCAGGCTCAGCAAATGCAGCAGGCTGATGAGGTACGTGCTGCGCGGCTTGTCGAGATAACCTGCCAGCACCGCCTGCGCGTCTTGCAGGCGTTGGAGCGCGGTCAGATATTCCGCCTCGACCTTGCTCGCGTCCGTCACGTCCGCCGCGCCGAAAAACTTGAGCAGCCCGCCATCGTGCAGCGTCACCAGCGGGCGGGCTTCCTCGCGAAGTGCCCACGCCTGTTTTGCCAGCACCTGCATCTCCAGCACCGAGCGCCGCGCGTTGACCGTCGTGTTGCTAATCAGCCGTCCGTCGCCGTCCAGCACCGCCGGGTCGGCGTAATACAATTCAGGCTCGGTTGCCTGAAGCGGCGTGCGCGCTTCGCCGTAAAAGGTCGTGAAGCAGCCAATATTGAGCAGGTAGTACAGCGTGGGCGCGTGGGCGTCGGGATAAATCTGAGAGCCGTCCGCGGCGATCACCGTTGCCGACGGCGGCATGGCGGGCGTGGGAAAGGCAGCGCAAATCACTTCGTCTACCGGAGCCGCGCCGCGATAACCGCTGACGCTCGAATGGCGCACCAGCGCTACGTGCTGCTGAACGACGTCGAAATCGCTTGCCGCGTAAAACCGCTCTAACGCAATCTCCAGACGACGACTCAGGCTCAGGTCGCGCTGACCCAGATACCGCCCCATCGTCTTGACCTGCGTCACGAGCTTGTTGAATTCGAGCGACATTAGGCTTCCATAAAACCGGAAATACACCATTTCTTTACGTTAGAGTAGCACCTCTGTTCTATGCGTGTCAAGCGAAGTCGGAACGGGAACGTGAAGAATTGCATGGTGATGAGTATCAGGGAACTGTACAAACGGGCGACCGAACCGGTCGCTCCATCCCAACTGGAGACGTAGGGGCGCACCGCGTGCGCCCGTTTTTCGTCATCGTCAGAGCTTTTCATCTACCATTCCCGCGCCCGTTCAATTGACTCGTGCAATCATTACAAAGACTCGTTATAATGCCGCTCTCCAAAATTGCTTTGGCAAAACAGAACTTCTTGACTTCGGTGGTCGGCTCGTTCAGCCTGGACAGGTAACCATGACATCGAATCAAGCAGTACAAAGCATTCCCCACGTTCAAACCCGCGAACTGACGTTCGCAGGCGATGGCGTTCGGCTTGCCGGGCAGATTGATTACCCCGCCGTACCGCGCCCGACAAACGGCTATCCGCTGGTCTTCATCCTTCACCACGCGGGCTGCAATACGCTCGACTGCTACGACCATTACGCGGCGCTCGCTCTGGCGGCGGGATACGCCGTGTTCCGCTGGGACAAACGCGGCACCGGGCGCAGCGGCGCGGGTGGGCGCGGCTCGACCACGCAGGACGCGGTCAACGCCTACACCATCGCTCTGGAACAGCCGGGAGTCGATCCCCGGAGCGCAGTGATTCTCGCGCAGGGCGCGGGCACGGCGCTGCTCGGAAGCTCATTTGGCTTGTTCGCGCGCCAGCAGCATCCCCGCGCGGTGATTCTGGTCGCGAATATGCTCGACCCCGACGCCGTGCTCGCCATTCAGGCGCCGCTTCAAATCGTGATGGGCGAGGACGACTGGAACCCGTGGGCGACCTATGCCGAGGAAACCTGCCGCGCGCATAACATGGCGTATCGCCACGGGGCGTCTTACTACGTCGCGGCGCACGCCGACCGGGACGTGACCGACGAGCAGCAGGCGTTCCACCCCGGCGCGCGAAAGGCTATTCAGGATTGGCTCCTGAGCGTACAAGCCGTTTCCACGTCGATCTGACCGGGCAGGCAGCGATAGTAACAGGCGCGGGCGCGGGCGTGGGTAGAGCAGTCGCGCTCGCGCTTGCGCGTTCCGGCGCCGGTGTTTTCGTCAACGACCTCAACCCCGACCGCGCCGAAGCGGTCGCCGACGAAATCCACCAATTGGGCGGGCAGGCGGCAGGCTGGCAGGCAGACGTCGCCAACCGCTTTCAGGTTGGCTCCTTAATCGAGGCGGCGCGCGACCGCTTCGGGCGCATCCACTTCCTCGTCAACGCGGCGGGTGTCTACAAAACGGGCGCGATGGCGACGCTGGACGAATGGGACTGGCGGCGACTGATCGACGTGAACCTGACGGGCGCGTTTTTTTGCAGCCAGCTGCTCGGTCGCGTCATGGCGGACGAGGGCGGCGGCGCGATTGTCAACGTCGCATCCACCGCCGGGCATCCGAATCCGCTCGAAACAGGCGCGGGCTACACTGCCAGCAAAGCCGGGCTGGTCGGCTTGACCAAACAAACCGCGCGGGAATTCGCGCCGCTCGGCATCCGGGTCAACGCCGTGTGCCCCGGCAATATTGCCGACGACGATTACTCCGCGCCCACCCCGACAGGACCAGCGCAGGGACGCAGCGGCACCCCCGACGAAGTGGCAGCCGTCGTCCTGTTCCTGCTCTCCGACGCAGCGAGTTTTGTCACCGGGCAGGCGATCAACGTCGACGGCGGCGAGGCGATGGTCTAACGTTTACAGCATTTTTACGGCTTTCGACCCGCTACCTGATTGCCTCAATTTAGCATTGGGCTTACACTGCCTGTAGGATATGCAACTATAAATTATCGGGGGGCAGTACGATGAGTCAGATGCTGAGCGGTGTTGATCGGGAAGGGATTATTAAGGCAGTCGCCATCTATCTCGTCGTCGTCGGCATTTTGAGTTTCTGCGGCGGGATCGCGCTGTTCGGCATTGGCGGGATGGCAGGCATCTTCGGCGCGGGAACTGCGGCAATTGTCGACGAAAGCGGGCTTACGGCGGAAGAGCGCGCGGCGGTCACAGGACTGGCAGGGGTAGGCGCGCTCGCCATGATCCAGGGCATCATCAGTGTTGTCCTCGGTCCGGTGATGCTGGTCGTGGCGTATGGGCTGTTCCAGCGCAAGGCGTGGGCGCGCCAGGGCGTGATTATCGTCGCCGTGGTTGGCGCCGTGCTTTCGCTCATCGGACTTGGCGGCGGAGGGCTGACGTCCATCGTCACGCTGGTGATCGACGCCTTCATCGCGTACCTGTTCATGACCGACGAGGGCATCAAAACCGCGCTCTCGCGATAAGCCAGAGGCTTCGTGATACACTAGAGGCGTTCCGACCGCGGGTTGGAATGCCTCTTTTCGTCCTGGGAGGTGATGAACGTGAATCCAAGAGCGTTACTGGAACGTTACGACGTCCTCCCGAAGAAAAGCCTGGGACAGAACTTTCTCCACGATCCCAACGCGCTCGAAAAAATTGTCGACACCGCCGAACTCATGCCGGAAGATACCGTGCTGGAAATCGGACCGGGCACGGGCGCGCTCACGGAAGTGCTGGCGCGATCGGCGGCGCGTGTGGTCGCCGTGGAGCTGGATCAGCGCCTCGCGCCGATTTTGCAGGAACGCCTCGCGGACTATCCCAACGTCACCATCGTGTTTCAGGACATTCTCGAAACCGACGTTCCGGCGCTGATGGAAACCGAGGGTTACGTCGTCGTCGCCAATGTGCCGTATTACATCACCAGCGCCATTCTCAAGGTTCTGCTGGAAAATGAACACCGCCCGCGCCGGTTGGTACTGACGATGCAGCAAGAGGTAGCGGAACGCTTAATCGCCAAACCGAATGACATGAGCATCCTGGCGGTGAGCGTCCAGTTTTTTGGGCAGCCCAAAATTGCCATGCGCATCAATCCGAGTGTGTTCTGGCCGAGGCCGGAAGTCGATTCAGCAGTGGTCATCATCGACACGTATGCCACCCCCCCGGTAGATGTTTCTGATGCGAAACGATTTTTCCGGGTGGTAAAAGCCGGTTTCGGACAGAAGCGTAAACAGCTTAAAAATGCTCTGGGAAGCGGCCTGGCGCTCAACAGTGAACAGACAGCCGCGCTGTGCGAAAGCGCCGGGATCGACCCGCGCCGCCGCGCCGAAACGCTGACCCTGGAAGAATGGGCGGCACTCACCCGCGCGACCACGTTGTTACCGTGACCGGCGCAACATCTGCCCCACTTTTGTCGTATACTACATTCAGTAGCAAGTGAAAAGTTGAAAGTAAAAGCGAAAACCGCTTAGAGTTCGTGTTGATCTGTAACTGGAATTGAATTCACCTGAAGATTGACGGATGAATTCTGAGATAAATGGATGTGAGCCGCCATCTGCATCTCTATAATCTGTTAGGCGCAATTCTTCCTTACCAATAGCAGACCCGAGTCCTATGCACATATGGGCTAGTGCGTTCATCACTTTGCCAGGTTCTATACTTTTATTTAATATAGCCACTAATTTATTTTTAAATTTCTCATCTGCCATAAACTACCCTTGTACAGTTAAAATAACTTTGTGCGTTATAACGCATAGTAAGCTATAATAACACCGTGCGTTATAACGCACAATTCTTTTTTTTATACAGGTGACGTATG
>CALMDI010000585.1 GCA_937864975.1 uncultured Chloroflexota bacterium
CCATAAACGGAGAAAGGGAGCCGTTGCCAACCAACAGGGTGAGATTTCGCATCCACGATAAGTTCTAGGAACTTCGAGCGCGCAGAAAATCTGCGCTATACGAACTCGTCGCTTTTGGGCTTGTAGCTTCGCAGCGCGTGCCCGCGGAAGTGGTTGCCGAACAGCAGGTAAATGCCCGCGCCGATCAGAACGAGCGGCAGCAGAATGTTAAAGTTAACCAGACCCTCGACCGTATCCCAAAACGCGAACAGCACGCCGATCACCAGCATCGCAACAGCGTTGCGGTTGCTCGTCCATACGTGCCCCTCGCTGACCGTTCGCGCGAGCATTGCCGCGCCGACGACGAACAGAATGCCGGGCCACCAACTGTTCGTCAAAAAGAGCACTGCCAGCCCGATGAGCATGACTCCCCCAAACACCTGCTCGCTGCGCTGTTTTATCATTCCCTCTCGTCGTCCTATGCCAACTGACGATGTTTATTCTCAGTACGCACCGGGTGTTGAAAGGTTGCGCGCAGGCGCGGCAGGTGACGTTTGTACTACCACGCCACCTTTTATACGATAATGGAGAGCAACGACAGCAGAACCGTTCTTCGTTCCTATGGACCCCACGAGCGACCGAATTCAGCAGGCGTGCGATGCCGTCAACAACGCCCCCACCGCCACGGCGGCGGCGTCCGCGCTGGCAGCATGGCTTGGCGAGACGGGCACGCCGGGCGGCGTCCTGCTGCTGGAGCGCAGCGGCGTCGTGCACAGCCCGATTACAACGCCCGGTCATAGTCTCGACGGCGGGCTGCTGGCATGGCTGGAGGAGGTCGATTGGCACCTGTGGCGCGCGCCGCAGACTGCCCCCGATGGAGCGCTGCTGTTCCCACTCGTGCATACCGACCATTCCTACGGGCTGGTGTGCGTCCAGGCGAACGCGCCGCAGGAGACCGCGCTGATGGCGGCGCTGCTGGCGGCGCGACTTCACCATCTTCGCCGGTCGGATGGCTGGCGCTCGACGCTCGAAAGCCTGCATGAGATCAGCCTGTCGCTCAACCGCCTCGCCAGCGACGATGGTTGGGATAAGCTGCTGGATCTGGTGCCGCTTCTGTTCGACGCGACCTCCTTTTTTGTCGGGCTGGTCGACCGCCAGCGGCAGGAACTGGCGCTCCCGCTGGTGGTCGAAGATGGCTTGCGCTCGACGTGGGAGCCGATCCCCCTGTGCGGCTTGAGCGCCGCTGTCATCCAGTATGGCGTCGAGCTGCTTTTCAACGACCTCGAAGCGGAGGGCGAGCGCATCGCCTCGATGAACGTCGGCGTCTGCGACGACGAGCCGGGCATGTGGGCGCGCTCGTGGCTGGGCGTGCCAATGCGGAACCGCAACCGGGAGATTATCGGCATGGTCAGCGTGCAGAGCATCGTGCCGAATGCCTATCGCGATCAGGATTTGATGCTGCTGATGACCATCGGGGCGCAAATCGCGCTGGCGCTGGATAACGAGCAGCTTCTTTCGTCCGAGCGCGAGCGGCGCGGTATCGCGAGTATGCTGATGGACGTGGGACAGGTCGTCAGCGGGTCGCTGCATTACGAAGAAGTGCTTCAGTTGATCCTCGACCAGCTTCGACGGGTCGTGAATTACGACGCCGCGAGCATTTTGCTCCCATCGGCGAGCGCCCCCGACGGACAGCGAATGGTCATCTGCGCCGTTCAGGGATTGAACTTTGCGATGTTCGGCAAAGAAGTGCAGTTCGGCGAGAGCAGCCCGACGATGCTCGTCTATCGCTCCCGGCAGCCGCTCGTGGTCGAGAATACCGTCGAGCATCCCGGCTGGATGCTGAACATCACCCCGGAAAGCCGCCAGCCGCGCGCGTGGATTGGCGTGCCGATGGTGGTGCAGGATCGCGCGATTGGCGTGATCTGCATGGACAAGTTCAGCCCCGGTTACTACGGCGAGCGCGACGCGAGCACGGCGTTCGCGCTGGCGCGCCACGCGGCGATTGCGGTCGAAAACGCGCGCCTGCACGCGCAGTCGCAGGCAAATCTGAGCGCCTTGCAGGAGCGCACGCGCCGCCTGACGATGATCCATCACATTAGCTCGATCATTACCTCCACGCTGGACGACAACGCCGTGCTCAACAGCGCGGCGCAGCTACTTACGCAGCTTTTCAAGGTCGATCACTGCGCGATTGCGCTTCTGAACGAGCGCACGCGCGAGCTGCGCGTGACCACCGAATATCCCGACATCGGGAATACGGGCTTTGAACTGGCGGACGTCGCCTCGCTCGACCGGTTGATAGACGAACAGGGCGTGGTCGCGGTCTACGACATTGACAGCGACGCGATGGACGACACCACCTACCGGATGCTTCAGCGAATCGGCGCGCGCTCCGCCATGATCGTACCCCTGTTCGTGGGGGATCGGATCATTGGCTTGCTGG
Source organism: uncultured Chloroflexota bacterium (assembly GCA_937864975.1). Classification (GTDB taxonomy): domain Bacteria; phylum Chloroflexota; class Anaerolineae; order Aggregatilineales; family Phototrophicaceae; genus ZC4RG36. Next base: position 2,423 of record CALMDI010000585.1, read on the forward strand.
CGGTGGACACGATCAGCCAACCGCACGCCTTCAGCGAGGACGAGCGCGAAACCTTTATGACCATCGCCGGGCAGGTAGCGCTCGCCGTCAACAACGCGGAGCTTTACCAGCAGGCGGTTGTGGCGAACCGCCTCAAGAGCGAATTCCTCGCCACGATGAGCCACGAACTGCGAACGCCTCTGAACGCCGTGATCGGCTACAGCGACATGCTGCTGAACAGTATGTACGGCGAACTCAACGAGATGCAGCAGGATCGCCTGAACCGCGTCAACACGAGCGGGCGGCATTTGCTGGCGCTCATCAACGACGTGCTTGACTTATCGAAAATCGAAGCGGGACAGATGGAACTGCAACTGTCGCCCATGCGGCTGTCGGATGTGGTGCCGGGGGCGCTGGAACAGGTGCGCCCCATCGCGGACGCCAAAGCCCTGCCGATTCAGGTCGAGGTACAGCCCGGCGAGCCGATTGTGAACGGCGACCCGGAACGACTGCGGCAGGTCGTCAGCAACCTGCTGCACAACGCGATCAAGTTCACCCATGAAGGCAGCATTCGCGTGAGCGTCGCGCCGGTTCGCATCGAAGAGGGTCACCCCTCGGGCGGCTTAAAGCCGCCTTCCAGTTTGCGGATTCCCGACGGCGAGTGGGTGTCGCTGACGGTCGAGGATACCGGCATCGGCATCAAGCCCGAAGATCAGGACGTGATTTTCGACGCCTTCCGGCAGGCGGACGGCTCGACGTCGCGCCAGTACGGCGGCACCGGCTTGGGGCTGGCGATCATCCGGCAGCTTGCGCGGATGCACTATGGTTACATCTGGGTTTCCAGCACCCCTGGCAAAGGCAGCGCCTTTACCCTGCTGCTGCCCTGCGCCGACCGCGTGTAAGATTCCCCCTCACGAACCTCTCCATAATGAACGCAGCCATTGCCACGGTTTCGCGCGTGGCTGCCCACTTTTGCTTTGAACTTCGCGAGGTGTTATGACCACTCCGATTCAAGGGATTCATCACGTCACGGCAATCGCCAGCGATCCCCAGAAAAACATCGACTTTTACACGGGCGTCCTGGGGCTGCGGCTGGTCAAGCAGACTGTCAACTTCGACGATCCCGGCACGTATCATTTTTACTACGGCGACGAACTCGGTCGCCCCGGCACGCTCCTGACCTTTTTCCCGATTCCGCGCGCCTTTCAGGGGCAGCGCGGCGCGGGACAGGTCACGGTTACCGGCTTATCCATCCCGGATGGCGCGCTCGATTACTGGCGGGAGCGGCTTGAAGCGAGCGGGGCGCGCGTCGAAGAACCCTTCACGCGCTTCGACGAAACGGCGCTGACGTTTTACGACCCCGACGACCTTCAACTCGAACTGGTCGAAAGCAAAACGCCGGGACCGGGCGTGGTCGGGCAGGCAAGCCCGATCCCCGAATCGGCGGCTGTTCGCGGCGTGTCGCACGTTCAGCTTCAGGAAGAAGGCTACGAGCGCACGGCAGCGCTGCTGACCGAGACGCTGGGCTTTCGCCTCACGCAGTCGGCAGATAATCGCTTCCGCTTTGAGGCAGGCACGGGCGGGCACGGCGCGACGGTCGATCTGGTCTGCACGCCCGGCGCGCTGCCGGGGCGTGTCGCCGCGGGAAGCGTGCATCACGTCGCCTTTCGCACGCCGGACGACGAGGCTCAATTGGCGTGGCGGCGGGCGCTGATTGAGCTGGGTTACAACGTGTCGCCGGTGATGGATCGCCAGTATTTCCACTCGATTTACTTCCGCGAGCCGGGCGGCGTGCTGTTCGAGATCGCCACCGACGCGCCAGGGTTCGCGGTTGACGAGCCAGTCGAGGCGTTGGGCACGTCGTTAAGGCTGCCGCCAGCGCAGGAAATGGCGCGCGCCATGCTGGAACGGCGCTTACCGAAAATCACGCTGCCGGGACGCGCCAACTCATGACACAATCCACGAACTCATTGGGCTTCATCCACCAGTACCAACCGGGCAGCGGCACGCTCACGCTGCTATTGCTGCATGGCACGGGCGGCGATGAAACGGCGTTGCTGTCCGTCGGGCGGGCGCTTGCGCCCAACGCCAATCTGCTCAGCCCGCGCGGCAGGGTGCCGGAAGGGACTCAAAACCGCTTCTTCCGCCGCCTGCGGGAAGGCGTCTTCGATATCGAGGATTTGATCGCGCGGGCGGGCGAGCTTGCCGAGTTCGTGACAGCGGCGTCGGCGGAGTACGGCTTCGACCCGCGCCGCGTGGTCGGCGTGGGCTACTCAAACGGCGCGAACATGGCGGGCGCTCTGCTGCTGCTCCACCCCGGCACTCTCGCGGGCGCGGTGCTGCTGCGCCCAATGGTGCCGCTGGAACCTGAAACGCCGCCCGATTTGACACGCATCCCGGTCTTGATCACCGCGGGTCGCTTCGACGAGCTTGTTCCGGTCGAACAGGTGGATGCACTGGCGGCGCTGCTGACCCGCTACGGCGCGGACGTCACGCTGCGCTGGGAGAATGTGGGGCATGGACTTGCACAGGCGGAATTTGAAGACGCACGGGCGTGGTTGGCAGAGCTGTTCCCGGAACCGACGTAGAGGACATCCCCGGAATTCATCACAACTCGACGCTGACTTCCAGCGGCTGAATCTGGGTCGGCTCGGTCGGCATCGCTGTAGTTTTACCGCGACGACCGCTCCAACGTCGTGGCGAAAACGCGGCGGGCGCGGGTACAATCGGCGCTGAAGCCGCATTCACACCTTCACGGAGAGAGCGCCGATGGCTTATCTAGCCGACGCCCCGATGGGCATCTATTTCGAGGAGATTGAAATCGGCAGGCGCATGGTCACGCGCGGTCGCACCATCACCGAAGCCGATCTGGTCAATTTTGCCGGACTGACGGGCGACTACAACCCGATGCACACCGACGCCGACTACATGAAACAATCACAGTTCGGGCAGCGCATCGCCCACGGTATGCTGACGCTCAGCTACGCGGTCGGTCAAGCCTACCAGCTTGGCTTCATGGAGCGCACGATTCTGGCGTTTCGCAGCCTCGAAATGAAGTTCAGCGCGCCCGTCTTTATCGGGGATACCCTGCACGTCGAACTGGTGGTGCGCGAAAAGAAAGAGGCGCGGCGCATGGGCGGCGGCTGGGTCACGCTCGACGTTAAGATCGTCAATCAGGACGGCAAAAGCGTTCAGTCCGGCGAATGGGTCGTCATGCTGGCGCTCCGCGACATGCAGGGCGCGCCGGACGCCTGACGCGCCCGCCAATGCACATCCCGAATGATCTATAAGTGGTACCGTGATTGTTAATTCCGAAACCCCACCCCGCGCAAGGGAGGCAGGGTGGGGTTTCGCGTCCACAGCATGGCAACTAGCAATCACAGTATAAGTGGTTCATCCGGCAAGTCAGTTGGCGAAAAGACAGTCGGTCGTAGGGGCACGACACGTCGTGCCCGGTTTACGAATTTACCGGACGAAGCAATAAGCTTAAAGGAACGAACGATGTGGATTCGCCTGCTCTCCCTATCCGGGCTGCTCGCCGTCGCGCTCGCCGCGCCCCTCGCCGCTCAGGAAGCGCCGAGCTACCGCGTGATCGGCTACTTCGTGTCGTGGGGCATTTACGACCGGGAATATTTCGTGAGCGAGATTCCCGCCGACAAGCTGACGCACGTCAACTACGCCTTCGCCAACATCTCCGAAGACGGCGAATGCGTGCTTGGCGACGCATGGGCGGACACGGATATCACCTTCGAGGGCGACGACCCGGACGCCGACTTCCTGGGCAATTTCAATCAGCTGCGCCTCCTGAAAGAAGCCAATCCCCACCTGCAAACGATGATCTCAGTCGGCGGCTGGACGTGGTCAGACCGGTTTTCGGACGTCGCGCTTACCGACGCCTCGCGTGAGAAATTTGCCCGCTCGTGTGTCGACTTCATGACGCGCTACGGCTTCGACGGCATCGACATCGATTGGGAATATCCGACAGGCGGCGGTGAGGCGGGCAATGTCGAGCGCCCTGAAGACCTCGAAAATTTCATCCTGCTGCTGGCGGAACTGCGCGAGCAGCTTGACGCTCAGAGCGCGCAGGATGATCGTCCGTATCTGCTGACCATCGCGGCGGGCGCGGGCGAGGCGGCATACGCGCCGCTCGACTGGTCGCGGATTCATCCCCTGCTCGACTGGATTAACGTGATGACGTATGACATGAGCGGGGGCTGGAGTTCGGTCACGGGCTTCAACGCGCCGCTCTACGATTCGTCGGAGACGCCGCCGGAGGGCGGCAGCACCGATACGACGCTGCAAAATTTTCTCGCGCTCGGCATTCCGGCGGACAAACTCGTGATGGGCGTGCCGTTTTACGGACGCGGTTGGGCGAACGTGGACGACGAGAACAATGGACTGCATCAGCCCTTCAGCGGATTGCCCCCCGGCACCTGGGAACAAGGCTCGTTCGATTATGACGATCTGGCGGAGAATTACGTCGGAAGTCTGCAGCGCTTCTGGGACGATGCCGCGCAGGTGCCCCTCCATCACCAGCCGAATCAGGTTCTCGCGCTCCTGCTGCGGCTTGGAGAGGAATTGCTCGGCGGCGGTGCGGATGCTGCCCGGGTCGCTCTTAACCTTGATCTGCGCGACCGCCTCGACGTTGATCGCGACGCCTTGATTCGTGTAGAGG
>CALMDI010000586.1 GCA_937864975.1 uncultured Chloroflexota bacterium
TGCTGCTCGTCGTCCTCGCCATGCCGTTGATCGGCATTTTTGACGGCGCGTATCTTGAACTGGCGATTCAGATCTGCATTTTCGCGGCGCTGGCGCTCGGCTTGAATATCGTCGTCGGTTTCGCCGGGCTGCTCGACCTCGGCTACATCGCCTTTTTCGCCGTCGGCGCGTACTCGTGGGCGATCGTGTCCTCGAATGCCGAGACAATTTTTAAAATCAATGGCTGGCTCGTGCCCGCCTGGGGATTCTATATTTTCCTGTTGGTCGGCGTCGCGCTCGCGGCGCTCACCGGCATTGTGCTTGGCTTGCCTGTGCTGCGCCTGCGCGGTGACTATCTGGCGATTGTAACGTTGGGCTTCGGTGAAGTCGTCCGGGTGATGGCGCGCAACATGGACCAGCCCATCAACTTCACCAACGGCTCGCAGGGCTTATTTGATGTAAGCCGACCGCCGTTGCCGAATTTTCTGACGGGCTTTGTCGGCGGTATCGCCACGGATATGGGCATTCAGCTCGACAACGTCGCGCCGGTTGCCCAACAGATGCTGTTTTATTTTCTGGCTGTCGCCATCGTCGGCATCGTCATTTTCGTGGCGCGGCGGCTGGACGATTCACCCATTGGGCGTGCCTGGACGGCAATTCGCGAGGACGAGGTGGCGGCGATTGCGATGGGCGTCCCGCTGGTCAAGATGAAGCTGCTGGCGTTTGCGATGGGCGCGGCGTTCGCGGGTGCGGTCGGCGTGTTGTACGCGGCGAAGCAGACGTTCGTCAGTCCCGAAAGCTTCAGTCTTATTCAGTCGATCAGTATTCTGGCGATGGTCATCGTTGGCGGTCTGGGGGGTATTCGCGGGGTCATCCTCGGCGCGATGGTCGTGACGCTGCTGAATCTGCAGGTGCTGAAGAACTTCTCGCTGCAACTGAACCAACTGCGGCAGGTCGACTACGTGATCGCGGGCTTCCACGTGCGCGACTGGCCTCCCCAGCTCGAACCCGCCAAATACGAGCGCTTTGTGTTCGGCATCCTGCTGATCCTCATGATGATCTTCCGACCCGCCGGAATTTTGCCGGAGCCGCGCCGCAGCATCGAGCTACGCAGGAAGGATGCACAGGACCCCGACCCGGAAACGCAACTCGGCTCGTGCGCCCAAGCCGACCCCATGGGGGGGGGTGGCTAGGAACGTACCATGCTGCTGCAAATTGACAATCTCACCAAGACCTTCGGCGGCTTAACCGCGGTGCGCGATGTGACGATCCACGTACAGGAAGGCAGCATCAGCGCGATTATCGGTCCCAACGGCGCGGGCAAAACGACGTTGTTCAATCTGCTCACGGGAATTTACAAGCCGACGTCCGGCTCGATCCAGTTCAGCGGGCGCTCGCTCGTTGGACTGCGACCCGATCAGGTCAACGCGGCGGGGGTCGCGCGCACGTTTCAGAATATTCGCCTGTTTCACGCCATGACCGCGCTTGAAAACGTCATGGTCGGAATGCAATCCCGGCTGCACCTGTCGCTGACAGACACGATCCTGAGGACGCCGCGCTTCAAGGCGCAGGAGACCAGCGTGCTGGACAAAGGGTATCGCCTGCTCCGTTTTGTCGGGCTGCTGGACAAATGTAACGAAGTCAGCCGCAACCTGCCCTATGGCGACCAGCGGCGGCTGGAAATCGCGCGGGCGCTGGCGAGCGACCCCAGGCTGATCCTGCTGGACGAGCCGACGGCGGGCATGAACCCGCAGGAAAGCGCCGCCGCCATGCAGTTGTTCCGCCGCGTGCGCGATCAACTGGGCATTACCGTCGTCCTGATCGAACACGACATGACAGTGGTCATGGGCATCAGCGAGCATATCTCCGTCCTCGATTACGGCGAGAAAATCGCCGAAGGCACGCCCGCCGAAATTCGCGCCAACCCGCGCGTGATCGAAGCGTATCTCGGTCGCCGCGCCGCCGGAACCACGGATGAACCCGTGATCGAGCAAACCTTATGACCGCGCTGCTTGAGCTTCAGAACGTGCATACCTACTACGGGCACATCCACGCGCTCAAAGGCGTCGATCTGCATGTGAATCAGGGCGAGGTCGTAACCCTGGTCGGCGCGAACGGCGCGGGCAAAAGCACGACGCTCCGCACGATCAGCGGCATCGCGAAGCCGAAGCCCGGAAAAATCCTGTTTGAAGGCAAAGACATTACGGGTATGAAACCGCACGAGGTCTCGGCGCTCGGAATCGGGCACGTGCCGGAAGGGCGGCGCATTTTCCCGCTGCTGACGGTGCGCGAAAATCTCGAAGTTGGTGCGTGGAGCGTCAAAAGCCACGCCGACATTGAAGATCGTATGGCATATGCCTTCACGCTGTTCCCGCGCCTCAAGGAGCGGCTGGCGCAAAAGGGCGGCACGCTCTCCGGCGGCGAGCAGCAGATGCTTGCCATCGGGCGCGCGCTGATGGCGCAGCCGCGCGTGTTGCTGCTGGACGAGCCGTCGATGGGTCTCGCGCCGGTGCTGGTCGAGATTATTTTCGAGATTATCCAGACGATCAACGCGCAGGGCACGACGATCCTGCTGGTGGAGCAGAACGCGCTCATGGCGCTGGAAGTTGCCGGGCGCGGCTACGTTTTGCAAACCGGCAGCGTGGTCAAGCACGCCGTGGCGCGCGACCTGCTCAGCGACGAAGCCATTCGCAAAGCGTACCTGGGCGAGCACTAAGCGCACTGGCTGTCCGAATGGATTCCCTTTCACTTCAATCCGCGCTCGATTTTGCGCTCGACGCCGCGTGGCAGGCGGGGCGAATTTCACTTGGCTATTTTCAGACGGGCGTTGCCGTCGAGCGGAAATCGGATGACAGCCCGGTCACGCGCGCCGACCGCGAAGCTGAGCAGAAAATCCGCGAGCTGATCGAGCGGCACTGGTCAGGGCACGGGATCCACGGTGAAGAATTCGGCAGGCAGCCCGGCACGAATGGTTTCACATGGATTGTCGATCCCATCGACGGCACGAAATCGTTCATCAGCGGCGTGCCGCTGTATGCCTGCCTGATCGCGCTCGTGCAGGACGGAATGCCGCTGGTCGGGGTCGCGCATTTCCCGGCGCTCAACGAAACGGTGTATGCCATGCGCGGCGGTGGCTGCTTCTGGAATGGGCGCCGCGCTCAGGTCTCGACCGTGGACACACTCGAAAACGCGGTCGCGCTGAACAGCGAGATCAGCCAGAAGGATGAAAACAAACAGGCGGCATGGCTGCGCCTGTGCGCGGCAACTACTTTCCAGCGAACGTGGGGCGATGCTTATGGCTATGCGCTGGTTGCTAGCGGACGCGCCGAGATCATGCTCGACGCGGTCATGAACGTCTGGGACTGCGCGCCGTTCGGCGTTATCCTTCCCGAAGCGGGTGGCACCTTTACCGACTGGCGCGGCATGACGACGATTGACGGCGGCGAGAGCCTTGCCACCAACGGCGCTCTGCTCGATGCCGCTCTCGCCATACTGAACCCCACCTGAAGCGACCTGCCTTGACCCACCTGCTCGATGTATTGCCATGAAACAGAGCCAGCGCATTGCCGCCTTCGGCGACAGCATTACGTATGGACGTATTGACCCGGTCGGCGGCGGCTGGGCAAACCGGCTGCGCGACTGGTACGTGCGCCGGCAGCCCACCGCCAACACCGTCTTTAACTGCGGCGTCGGCGGCAACGACACGAGCCATCTTCTGAAGCGATTCGAGGTGGAATGCGCCGCGCGCACGCCGGACGTGGTTCTGCTGGCGATTGGCACGAACGATTGTCGTCGCGTCGGCGCGCCCGACGCCCCGCTGCTGATCCCGCCTGACGAGTTCGCGAACAATCTCGAAACGCTGATCGGAATC
>CALMDI010000587.1 GCA_937864975.1 uncultured Chloroflexota bacterium
GCTTGGTGCAAAAACTATGCGAGCTGAACCTGGGACGTTTGTATTTGTTCCAAAAAGAACTGTGCATCGGTTTCGATGTACCGGGGGTGGTCCAGGCAGGCTTCTTCTTCACTTTACCCCTGGAGGGATTGAAGGATTCTTCAGAGAATCCGGTGTGCCTGCAACAAGCGATGGTCTAGCTCCGTCAGTTAATGGCGCAGAAATCACTCGTACTGAGATGGCGGGCAAACGGTACGGTCTTCGTGTGGTCGATTGGGAAGACGACAGGAGAGTTGATCAACCATGAGGTTTTTGCAGAAGAACAATATCATACGGACCACCGGACTTTCTCGGTGGCTATACTTTGGACAGCCAGGATTTGTGCTTTCTGGGCGACGGCGATTACCGCCGCTTCCTGCGCCAGCACGCGCCCGAAGTCATGGTCGCCGGTCCGATTGTGCGGAAGGATGGCACGGTCGTCGGCGAGCATGGTGGCTTGGCGAATTACACGATTGGGCAGCGTAAGGGGCTGGGCGTGCAGGCAGCCGATCCCCTGTACGTCATCGGCATGAATCCGCACCGCAACGCGCTGGTCGTCGGCACGGCGGACGAACTCGGACGGCGCGAGCTTACGGCGAGTCGTGTGAACTGGATCAGCGGCATGACGCCGCCGGAGCTGTTCCGCGCGGAGGTGAAAATTCGCTACAAGGCATCGCCTGCCAGCGCGCTGGTGGAGCCGCTCGGCGGCAACCGGATGCGCGTGACGTTCGACGCGCCGCTGCGCGACATTACGCCGGGGCAGGGAGCCGTCGTCTATCAGGGCGACGTGTGCCTCGGCGGGGGTATCATCGAGCGGGCGGGGTAAACAAATAGAGTCAACGCAAAGACGCAAAGCTGCAAGGGCGCAAGGAAAAACCCTTTGTGTTGAGTCGTTTAGCTGAAGCCGACGATTTGAAGGACTTCCTCGCTGAAGAGCAGCATGAGGACGGTGCCGAGGACGATGTACGGTCCATAGGGCAGCGCGGTAAAGAGGCTGTAGCCGCGCCGTCGCAGCCCGCGCCCCAACAAAAATAAGACCGCGCCGAGCGCGCCCGCGATGACCGTGATGTAGAAGGCGAAGAACAGCGGCGCGGGACCTAAAATCAAACCGCTCAGCGTAAACAGCATCACGTCGCCGTAGCCGAAGGCGATTTCGTCGACCGAATGCCCGCGCAGCCTGCCAGAGACCCGTATGAACAGAAAGCCCCCCAAATAAAACAGGAACGATAGGATGAACCCGGCAGCGCCGCCGATGAGCGCGTCGCGGAGATCGGGACCGTAGCTCGTGAGCGCCGCGTCGAGGAGTGCGAGGATCCCCGCCGGGATCATGACGGCGAACAGGATGAGCTTGTGCTCCACGTCGATCACGACGACGAGCACGAAAATTGCCATGTAGATCAACCAGAAGACCAACTGTAGCGACGTCATCGCCGCATCATCCGCCGTGGCGAGCAAGGCGATCACAAACGCGGCGGCGGTGCCAATTTCCGTCACGGGGTAACGCCACGACAGATTGGAGCCGGATGGTGCCGCGCGCTGACCGGTCAGGAACGCCGTGATGCCGAGCCACGCGCTGACCGGGCGCGGAGTCCCATCGGGGTAGTGCGGCAGGCGCGGCGCGCGGTGATCCGGGAGATCATCTGCCAGCGCGTTCAGGACGCCGCCGACGAGCAAGCCGAGCAATGCGAGACCGAGCAGCGTTCCGGGCATCGATGAAGGCTCCAGTCAGGGTGCCGATAAAATGATTTCGGGCGCGGGCGGCAGCAGAGTCAGCGAAATGACGACGAGCACCGCGAACGCGAGCGCCGCGCTGACGACAATCGCCAGTTTTTGCGGGGGGCTGAGCGGCGCCGGTTCGACGTCCGGTGCATCGTTGCCAATGTGCAGGGGCAGCGATTGGACGTCGCCGTAATTGATCGTCCACGCCGCAAGCTCCGGCTCGCCGTCCTTCAAACCAACGATGACGTAAGCGGTGTCGGGATAGGTTGCGAGCGCCACGTCGGTTGCCGACGGGATCGGCTCGTCGTGGGGATGCGAGTGATAAAAGCCGATGATGTCCAGGTCGTCCTGCTGAAACGCCATCAACGCTTTGACCAGCGCCGACGGGTCAAGTGTGTAGTGGGTGGCAGGCTCGGCGGCGATGTTCGGCGTGGGAATAGTGTGCGTCGCGCGCCCGTCGCGCCCGCCAATGATGCCGCAGGCTTCATTCGGCGCATCCGCCAGCGCGTGCCGGGCGATTTCCCATGCCTGCGGCAGTGTCAACCAGAGATACTGCACGTTATTGAGCCTTGCCGTTCGCGCTGTCGTTGCCCGCTTCGGGGACGACAAACGTTTCCGTTCGCTCATCGTGCGGTGGGTTCTTGCTTTCGTAGAACATCGTCGCCGTCAGGGTATAGGTGCCTGCCGGGTCGTCCCCGCCGCGCAGGTGCATCGTGAATTCCATGTCGTGATGCATCGTCTCGATGACGCTCATCTCCGCGGCGATCCTGCCGGTGGCGTCGCGTGCCGCCAGCAGCAGATTCGGGCGCTCCTTAAACGGCGTCACACGGATGTGGATGAAAATCCGGTAGCGGTCGGGATAGGGTGTGATTTCCAGCGCCTCGATCTTCACGTTCTCGCGCGGCTGCTGGTCGAATTCATCAAAGAACATGGCTTCCTGCTTTGTCTAACGCGGGCATCCGGCTTCTGTTTTAAGCCCGCAGGCGGTTGAGCGCCGCGACTGCCGCGTCGTACTGGTCGGCGGGTACCAGCAAATGGTCACGCGAAAAGGCAGCGTAGGGAAGTATTGGGATGCCTGCCTGGGCGAGCGCCGCGCTGACGTGCGCCAGAAAACCAACGAGCGAGGGTTCCAGCACGACGTCGAAGGTGATCAGGCGATAGGGCGACGCGCTGGCGCAATAGTCGCGCAGCCGTCGCTCAAAGTCCGGCAGCGCGTTGCCCGGCAACACAAGCGTGACCTCGTCCTTATCCGCGATCAGCGCCCCGAACGGCTCTCCGATTTCCGCGAGAATCCCTGCCGCGACCGTGATCGCCGCCGCGGGAAGCTGCACGACCTGATAGGTCACGCCGTCGCTGTAAAGCCGCGCGCTCTTCAGCGCCTGCTCAACGGTTTGCGCCACCGCCATCCTCGCTACTCGTCAAACTGATACGTGGCTTCAGCATAATAGCGAACCTGCCGATTTGCCACCTTCTGCTGAATCCAGCTTTGGAGCGCGTTGTTCTTCTGGCTCAACGGCGTCGCAGTGTCGCGCAGGCGCTCGATGGGGTAGTTCACGCGAATGGCGCGACCATGCACGATGTGACGGCTGATGCCAGGCGGCAGAAAGGCGTTCTCTTTGGCGGCGGCAATGATATCGGAAGGGCGATAGTGCGGGAAAAAGACCAGCGCGACCGGGTCGGGAAACAGCGTCCAGATGCGTTCCGGCTCGGCGACGGCGGTTCTGTGCAGAACCGCGTTCTGCTGGTAGATTTGGACGACGTGGCGCAGCGCGGCGTTGCGCTCGTGCGTGGTCGCCACGGGCGCGCGCAGGGCAAGCTCACGCCCGTCACGAAACAGGACGTGCGCGATGGCGTTCTTGTGCTGCCCTTCGGTCAGTTCGATGTCGGGCATCTGATCGAGTTGTTGGATAAACTCGTCGGCGTCCCACTGACCGATGACGTGCTGCCACGTTCCGAGTTCGACGGTGCCGTCCTGATAGCTGACCACCTGCACGAGACTATGAGGGTAGCCCAATTCCGCGAAGGCATAGCAGCGGTTCGCGCCGTCAAGGATGACGTACTCGCCGTTATCCATTGGGGCGACGATGGGTGGGTTGATGACGAACTGCTCGCGGCGTAAACGCTCGACGAGCGGCTGGGAGCGCTGGCTGTCGTGCTCTTCGTGCGCGCGCAGTCTGGCAGTCGGCAGGATGCGAAGGTCGGGCGGCGGGGCGCTCGGCGGGTTTGAATTCACTCGGATGTCCTGTCGTGTCAGTATCGCGTATCCGCTTGCCAACGGTGCAGGTTCCGCTGAGTCGGACAATTGATTTTATCAGGCTGTGGATAGTTTACACGAAGTTGTGCCGACGCTCGCTTGTGAAAGGCGAAAGCATGGGAGCCTACGAACAGGGCGCGAACGCCACCGACGGGCGCTGGCTGGTGATGCCGCGAACGCTGTGCTTCGTGCTGAACGGCGACGATGTTCTGCTGATGAAGCGCGCGTCCAATCGTCGTGTTTTTCCGAATCGATTTACCGGGTGCGGCGGTCACATGGAACGCGACGAAGACCCCGATACCAGCGTTCGCCGCGAAGTCCGTGAAGAGTCGGGCTTGGAGGTTGACGACGTGCGGCTGCGCGCCGTGTATAACATCGACGCGGGCGAGGCGAGCGCCGGCGTCGTCCTCGGCCACCACGCGCTCCAGCG
>CALMDI010000588.1 GCA_937864975.1 uncultured Chloroflexota bacterium
TCAACACCAGAACAGGCGTTATTCCGACGAGCGCAATCCGCACCACTCGCGGCAGACGTCGGAGGAGCGTGCTTCGTTGAGTGTCCTGGTCGACGGCGGTTCCGAGTTTAGAAACGGCGTCGAGAAGGCGAGCGCGCGCGGAATGACTCAGGTCATTGACCGCCTGCGCTGCGTCTGAAAGCGGCATGGTATTCACCCGGCTACGCTGTGTCATCGTCTTGCCTCCCTGTTGTCACGCTCTGCCCCATACAATACGCGAACTGCGGAATGCGAACCTTAGAATGCCGCGAATTTCGCGTGAAATGTTTGTGGAATTCGTATGAAAGTCAGAGAGAAGGGGCGGAGGGCGGTTTGAAAACCGCGCCCTAAAACGGTGAGAGCGCCGAAACGAAGTGCAGGCGCGTAACATCTTACGCGCCCGCTCCAATCGGGAATGACACTGTCGTTAGTGCCGCTCGCGCCGTTAATCCCGGTGATCTGTGGCGTGCTCAAACGTCACTTTGAAGCCCGCGGGCAGCGGGAGTTTATCGAGGTCAATCAGTTTGACATTGAGCGCAACATCTTCCGCTTCTTCCATGAGGGCGTCCCTCAAAAACTTGTCAGTCGACATATGGAGCAGGTTATACGGGAAGCGTGTCCGCAACGCGCCGATGTAGATTTCAAAGTAAACGTTCGGATACTCCTCTCGAAGGTCGACCAGAATATTCGAGACCGTGTGATAGAGATCGCGGTACTGATCTTCGATGACTTCGGTGATGCTTTCGTCCCATCCGTTACGCTCGGAAATGGCTTTACAACGCTCTACGAACGCTTCCGCGCGTTTTGGATCGACGTTCACGTGAATGATTTTCATCGGCAAGCCCCGGCGCATAATCGCTTCTACGACGGCAACCGCTAGCTTCGACCACGTATCGCAGAAGTAAATGGCAAGCTCGTCGTGCTGCGCTGGGTCAAAGACAATCGGCTGACGTGTGAAGACCGGCGTTGCGTCCAGTTTGAGCTTCGCGGCGGTTTCCTTGTAGTGGCGGTGAATCTGGAAAAAGACCCAGACCAGAACCGGAATCATGATGACAATCGCCCACGCGCCGCTCGTAAATTTCGTGATGATGAAGACCAGCATCACGATGAACGTGACCGATGCGCCAACACCGGAGATTACCAGCTTGGCGAGCCAGTGAGGATCATAGACGATCTTCGTCTCCAAGCCGTAGGTGAACTCGCCCGGCTTGAGCCGCCCGGCGCGCCAGAAGCGGCGTGTCATGCCGGCTTGGCTGATGGTGAAGCCGAGGAAGACGCCGATGGCGTACAGCGGGATCAAATTCGTGACCACGGCGCCCGTAATAATGACAATCGCAATCGAACAGAGGGACAGCGTCAGGATGCCCCACGTAAATACCAGACGCCGACCGCGATACGTCAACTGACGCGGCAGGAAGCCGTCGCCGCTGTGGAGGGCTGCAAGCTGAGGGAAGTCGGCAAACGGTGTATTAGCTGCCATGAAGAGCACGGCGAAAGCCCCTGCGATGGTGAGAACGTAGGCGAAATAGCCGATCCCTTCGTCACCATAAATCGTTCGTGCCATCTGGCTAATGACCGTTTCTTCATGAGAAGGAACCGCCTGTACGGCATTGGCAAGAATGGTGATGCTCAGAAAGAGCACGATCAGGATGATGCTCATCGTGACGAGCGTTCTCGCGGCGTTCTGCGCTCTGGGCTGGCGGAACAACTGGGTGTCATTGGAAATCGCTTCGATGCCCGTGAGCGCGGTGCAGCCCGACGAGAAGGCTCGCAGGATCAGCAGGAAGGTGATCGGCTCCAGTACGTTATAAACGATGGGCTCGACGTCAGTAACCGTATCAAGACTTCCGGTCAGGAGCTTGAAAAATCCGATGCCGATGGTGACGCCGATCATGACCAGAAAGAAGTAGGTTGGCACGGCAAACAGGCGAGCGCTTTCTTTCACGCCCCTGAGATTGATAAACGTCATGACGACGATGACGCCGACTGTCAACTGAACGCGGAATGGCGTTAACGCGGGAACGACACTGACAACGTTGGCAATGCCCGCGCTGATGCTGACGGCAACGGTGAGAATGTAGTCGGTCAGCAGCGCCGCGCCGGTTACCTGCGCGAGTTCTTCGCCCAGATTCTCTTTCGCAACCCGGTAGCCGCCGCCGCCCGCCGGATTTGAGAAAATCGTCTGCCGGTAGGAAATGGTGACAATCGCAATCAGGATGGCAATGGCGATGGCAATTGGGATGGACACACCATTACCCTGAAAACCGAGCAGCACGAATGACCCAATCGCCGCGGTATTCAGGATGATCAGGATTTCTTCGGTGGCATAGGCGACCGACGAAAGGGCATCGCTGGCAAGCACGGCAAGCGCAATTGGGTTTCGAGCCGTTTGGTGCGCGATATCTGCCGTTCGAAGCCGCCGACCGAGGAGTAAGCCTGCGAATTTATCCTGTACATCATGCGTTGACATGTTCTTCTCTCTTGTATTCTGAAAGGGCGGTGGCTTTGGAGCGCGCCGTCTCTGGAACCCAAATTAACGTTTCCAGCGCGGTTTCGAGTGTGTAAAATGGGCAGTTCCGTTGTCTAAACTGCCGCCGCATAGTCCACAGCTCATAACGTCGCCATAGTGGGATGATGCGATGCGGCAGCGTGGCAAAGATTGTGGATGCCCCAAAGTGGTCTGCGGCGTCTACAATCGCGCCCGCCAGCGAAACGTACTGGAAGACTTCAGCCGCAAACGGCACGTCGTAGGTTTCAAGAATCGCCACGAACGCTTTCATTTCCTCGCGCTCCGCCGGGCTGTAATGCCAGTAAGCGTCACTGTCCCCAAGGAAGAGGGGATGCCCCACCGGCACCATTTTCACCAGGGTCACCCTGCCACCGCTGTCCGACGCGAGGGCGCAGGCAAGATGAAGTGCTTCGAGCGTCCATTGGTGCTCCGCGACGCAGACGAGAATGTGGTGCGCATCCATGAAAAAGCCTTTTACACGTGAAACCGTGCTTACCCGACTCTATGCTACAGGGCATCAAGATCTGGTAAACAGAACGCGGAGCGCCGTAAATTTTGTGTAAAGAGGGTCAGTCGATGTCGATGAAGCGCTAGCCGACGCCGGGTTCGTTGAGAATGTAGCGGATATTGCGCGAGGGATTTTCGCGGAGCTTCTTGCGTAACTGGTTGACGAAGACGCGCACGGAGTGGCTCATTTCGCCATAGTTCGTCCCCCAAACCTGGTTGAGGATCGCCCGGTGGGTATCGAGCGCCGCGATTTTCGCCTTGTCCTCGTTTTTGACCGAGAGCATGACAATCGGAACGCTGCTCCATTCCCGAATCCGTCGGCAAACTTCCAGCCCATTCGGTTCAGAACCCAGCGAAATGTCGAGGACAACCGCGTCTGGCTGGCGCTGCGCGACGAGGGTTAGCGCTTCTTCACCGTTGGCAGCCGGAATCACCTCGTAGCCATAGCCTGCCAGCCCGGTTGCGTGCAGGCGTCGGCAAGTTTGATGACATTCTGTTAAGCGTCGGGTTCGTCCTGATCGACCCACGGTCGTTTTATGGGGTCTGGCTTGTGTTTCTGGCAGCGCTGTGTGTCGGACGCCGCCAGTTGGGGGAACACCTGCTACTGTGGCTGCCCGCGCTTGCCTATGCGCTGCTCATGGCGGCGAGCTATCTCTTCAGCGATTACGGCGCAGGGGTGCAGGAACACGTGCGCTTCAGCTACGGACGCCTGCTGCTGCAAGTGCTCCCGTTCACCATCGTCTTTCTTGCAACCGTACTCGACGCTCGCCCGGCAGAGTCTCAGACGACAGAACTGGAAAGCGTGAACCCTTGAGCAGGCGGCATAAAAAGAAAGCGTTCATGTCGGGGATGCCGTTGGTGAACGGGGCGCGCAAAAGATCCATAAGATGCTTGGCGACGCATCGAATTCGCGCAGTGTGCAAGCGGAACATCGACCAGGTTGAGGCGGTGGACTTTGTGGAACCTGAGGAAGACGGTAGCCGCTGGAGGCTGAAGAAAGGCAGCGGCGGCGCGCGTATCCTGATGCCAGTTCAGGAACAACTCGACAGTTCCGACGTTCCCGGCTCGAACCTGGCGGGAGTGAAGGGTCACTGCCATTCCAGAAAATGGGTCTGAAAGCGCAGCGGATTAAACAGCATTGCCAACCATTCGGTTTTCACCCGCAGTGCTTTTGCGCTAGTCTGTTTGAAATAGCAATAGCGATTGCACGTCGGTGCCAGGCAGCCATTCAATCAAGGGCAGCAGCGCGCGGTTCCATCCGTAGACATGCCAAGCAGTATTGAGCCGACGAATACCAAATACATGCTTAAACAAGCCGCGGGCTCCCAGCAGTCGGTAGCCCGCGGCTTCAATCGTTGCTTGTAACGCCGCGCGCGGATAACCGGAGTAATCTCCCTCGTGTCGCTTGCCGTTGACTTCTTGGATTAGGAAATAACCACCTTTTGTCGTTAACTGTCGTGCCTGGCGCATCACTACCGCGACCTCGTCCAGGTCGCGTAAAAACATGAACGAGACAAACGCCGTCAGCATATCAAATTGACGGTTCGACAACAGTTTCCCGATTTTACTCATGTCGCCCTGCACGTATTCAATCGGAGATACCGCCCGTGCCCAGGCGAGCGGTTCGGCGTTGTAGTCCACCCCGGTTAAGCCGTCCGACGAGCCGCGCAGCTCGGCAAACCAGCGTAGCCAATCACCCGTACCGCAACCCAGGTCGAGAATTCGCAAGGGAGCAAGATCAATGTGATGCGCGGTCAATAGGTGCGCGACGGCGCGGCTGCACTCGTACCAGCCCCGCAAACTGCGCTCGCTCAGGGGATTGTAGATCGAGTGAGAGTGAGCGAGGGAGCCATGTCGGTTGACGACGTTCTCACGCATGAGATTTTCCAGTCCTACGGTTAGAGAATCCATAGCACAATTCAGCCTCCAGCGCCATTGAGCTCCAGTTCTACAACTCATCCCGCGCGTAC
>CALMDI010000589.1 GCA_937864975.1 uncultured Chloroflexota bacterium
AACGGCTGGTATGGCGGGGCAAAGACACCGCGTGAGTATGCCGAGCGCGCGCGTGACGCGGTCGCGATGGGCTATCGCGCGCTCAAGTTCGATCCCTTCGACGTGGCATGGAAACACGTGCTCGAAGACGAAGCCGATGCCGCCGTCGAGATCGTCACCGCCGTGCGCGAGGCGGTCGGTGACGGCGTTGGATTGATGATCGAGTTTCATGGGCGGCTTGGAGCGGACAGCGCGGTACGCATGATTAAACGCATAGAGCGCTTTAATCCGACGTGGTGCGAGGAGCCGGTCGCGCCGGAAAACCTCGACCTGCTGGCGGAGGTCAAACGCCGCGTCGAGGCGCCGATCTCGGCGGGCGAGCGCCTGTATACCCAGGCAGATTTCTACCGTCTCACGTCCCTGCGCGCGGCGGACGTGGTGCAAATGGACGTTGCCCACTGCGGGGGCATCCTCGCCAGCAAGAAAATCGCCGCGATGGCAGCGGCACAGGACATGCGCATCGCCCCTCACTGTTCGGTCGGTCCAGTCGCTCTGGCGGCGGCGCTGCACGTCGACGTCAGCACGCCGAACTTTATGATTCAGGAGGCGTTCGCGGAATTTGACGTGCCGTGGCGTAACGCTCTGGTGCGCGGCTGGAACCCGATTCGCGACGGTGAATTTGTACTCTCCGATCAGCCGGGTTTGGGGCTGGACATTGACGAGGACGCCATCGCCGCGCATCCCTACGTTCAGCACGCTTTTCCAAGTCTGTGGGATCGCGAATGGCTGACCAACTTCACTCAGTCCAAGAAGTGAGTAGTGAGGATTGAGGGTTGAGGATTGCGTAAATCAAAGCTTTGAGCGATGAGGGTTGAGCTTTGAGTGACAAGCGGAAAGCTATCGCAGTTCTCGCTCGGCACTCAGCACCTGCACTTCTTTTACTCAATCCTCAACCCTCAATCCTCACTACTCTCATTTAAGGCATTTTAACCAAAATTTCCCAACACCTTTGCAGGAGCGCTTGGAATCTTTATACTTTAAGTATATGTTAAATAGGGCACACATCGTACCCAATTTAACTGTGCACTCCCAGTATCGTTAGTTCATCAGAAGAAAGGGTCTGTCGAAATGAAACGTTGGTTTATTACGCTCGCTCTGTTTGCGCTCGTATTCAGTGCCTTTGGGGCGCTGACCGTGTCTGCCCAGGACGCGGTCGATATCACCATCCGCTGCAAGTCGGCTCCCCCCACCGAGGACTGGCGCTGCAACAACTTCGCCGAAGTTGAAGAGCAGGTCGAAGCCGAACTTGGCATCGACATCAACCTGACCCTGATCCAGGACAACCTCGACTGGGGCGATTACAAGAATGAGTTCGTCCTCGCCAGCGCGGCAGGCAGTGCGCCGGACATCATCCTCTCCGGGCATGAAGACATCGGCGCGTGGGCGGCAGGCGGGCAGATCATCCCACTCGACAGTTACATCGACCAGTTTGAAGAATTCGCGGACGTCGTCCCCACGCTGTGGGAGTCGGTGACCTACGATGGGCAGATTTACGGCATCCCGCAGGACGCCGAAGCCCGCCCGATCTACTACAGCAAGCTGCTGCTGGCAGACCTGGGCGATCAGCGCCTTGGCGACTCCTTCCGTGGTTGCGTAATAGACCCCATAAAAGGCAAAGAGGAGCCAGATCTGATAGGCGTGGGTTGCGAGGGCAAAACCTAGATAGGCAAGCGCGTACGCCAGCCAGCCAATAATGATGACCTTCTCACGCCCAATGTGGTCGGAGAGCGTGCCTAGCGGTACGGAGGCGGAGCCATAGATAAAGTTGAAGAGAGCATAGACAAGAGGAATCGCGACCACGGTGACGCCCACATCTTCTGCCCGCAAAACCAAGAAGGTATCCGACGAGTTGCCTAGCGTCAAGACAACCATGATCAAGAGGAAGAAGTAATATTTACGCGGTAAGCGGGGAGCAAGAGAGTTGTCTGCGCGTTTTGCCA